>DSDR01000231.1 GCA_011048645.1 Phycisphaerales bacterium | reverse complement strand
TTTCTGAACAATGAGCCGCTGTTCCACTACGGCCTGCTGGATCAGGGCTGGTGGCCGGACGGACTTTATACCGCGCCGACCGACGAGGCGCTGCGGTATGATGTGGAAGTTACCAAACAACTCGGCTTCAATATGCTTCGCAAGCACGTCAAGGTTGAACCCCAGCGGCTGTACTACTGGTGCGACAAGCTCGGCGTGCTGGTCTGGCAGGATATGCCCAACGGCGACGGCCACATCCACGGCGATATGCCCGACCTGAGACGCAATCCGCATTCAGCCACACAGTATGAACGGGAATATCAGGCGATGATCGAGGCGTTTTACAACCATCCGAGTATCGTGATGTGGGTGCCGTTCAATGAAGGCTGGGGACAGTTTGACACCGCCCGAATCGCCGCCTGGACCAAAGCGCTCGACCCCACGCGCCTGGTCAACAGTGCCAGCGGCTGGACCGATCGCGGCGTGGGCGATGTGCACGATATTCACGCCTACCCCGGCCCGGCTGTGCCGCCGGTGGAAGACAACCGCGCCGTGGTGCTGGGTGAATTCGGCGGGCTGGGACTGCCGCTCAAAGGGCATACCTGGCAGGATGAAAGAAACTGGGGCTATCGCAGCTATACCACGATTGAGGATTTGAATAAGGCGTATGTCAACCTGATCCATCGCCTGCGGCTGATGATTGGCGACGGTCTGGCCGCGGCGGTCTATACCCAGACCACCGACGTCGAAGTCGAGGTCAACGGGATTATGACGTATGATCGGGCGGTGACTAAGATGGACGCCGATACGATTGTTCCGCTGCACAAGAAATTGTATCAAAAACCGCCGACCGTCAAGGTGCTTGTCCCCAATGCGCGTCAGGGCCGGTATGACTGGAAGTACACCACCGATCGGCCGGGGCGCAACTGGTTTGCCCCGACGTTTGACGACAGCGGCTGGAAGACCGGCCCCGGCGGTTTCGGCACGGCGGGCACGCCGGGCATTATTCTCGGTACGGTCTGGAATACCGACGCCATCTGGCTGCGCCGCACGGTGCGGATTGACCGGACGGATGTGGACGAGGTAATGCTGTCCATCCTTCACGATGAGGACGCGGTGGTCTATATCAACGGCGTCAAGGCCGCCGAGACCAGCGGGCACATCGGCAGTTATGCCATCATTCCGATTTCGGATGAGGCTCGCAAGGCAATCCGACAAGGCGATAATCTCATCGCCGTTTCCTGCCGTAACACCACCGGCGGCCAATCCATTGATGTCGGCCTGGTCGAATTGGCCGACTGATCGCCGTCTCATCATTCAACCTGCCCCAAGCCCCTGCGACGCTCTCGCAGGGGCTTTCTTATCGGCAGCCGGAAAAGATTACGTGCCCTCAAGCAGATTGAGAACGATCACACCAGATCGCACGCATCACGGCCTTTGACGTAATCGCGGGCCAGCATAGCATGGAGTTTTCTTTAATTCCCTTTCTTCAGTGCGGTGACCTGCCGGTGGGCCAGTCGGGTCGGTTCGGGCAGGCGATAGCGGGTTGTCAGGCGGAGCGTCCATTCGATAGCGTCTTGAAGTGTGCACAGGTGGCCGCAGGAGACAAACAGCGGTTTGACGCTGGTGCGGGTGCGAACGACAGCGCCGATGGTTTCGGTCCCGTCGAGCAGCGGGGTATAATCGCCTTTTTCCGGCTGCGGCGGGTCGTATGTGCCGAGAAGGCGGCTCTTGGCGCAGCCGATGGTCGGACGGTCCAGAAACAGCCCCAGATGCGCTGCCAGGCCGAGCCGTCGCGGATGGGCGATGCCCTGGCCGTCGATCAGGAACAGATCGGGGGGCGTTTGGAGTTTTTCTACCGCCGCCAGACAGGCCGGCGCCTCACGAAAGCTCAGCAGGCCGGGGATGTAGGGAAACGTCAGATCACCCCCGGCCGAGGCGGTTTCAATCACGACCAATTCCGGAAACGAGAGCACCACCGCCGCCGCCATCGCCTTGCCGCCGCGTTTGTCAAACGCGCAATCCAGTCCGGCAACCGTGCGAATGGTTTTGTGCAGCGGATGCAGCCGAACGTGCTCAGCCAGGCGCGTCTGAAGCCGCCGCGCGTCGGCATACGTCAAATCCCAAGAATGTAAGTCATTGATTTTCATAACGTTAAAAACTACCTCCCAGCGACGCAGCGCAAATTGCCCGATGCGGCGTTTGACCGCCGGCGTCGTTATCCGGTCGCTTGCGCGACTCGGCTTTGGGGCGTTTTGTTATCCGGTCGCTTGCGCGACTCGGCTATTGTAATGTCCCGCAGGGTGTGCTACAATGATCGGTTTGCGGAATTGTTGAAAATCCGGGCAGGTTTATCCGGCAGTTAAATACGGAGACAAAACAGACGTGAGTGAGCCGAAAGTCATTCGCATTACCGGTGCGGCTGAGCATAATCTCAAGGCGATTGATGTCGAAATCCCGCGCGATCAGATGGTTGTCATTACCGGCATCAGCGGCTCAGGCAAGAGCAGCCTGGCCTTTGATACGATCTATGCCGAGGGACAACGCAAATACGTCGAGTCGCTCAGCGCCTATGCCCGCCAGTTTCTGGAGCAGATGCAAAAACCGCAGCTTGAGCATATCGAAGGCCTGCCGCCGACGATCGCCATCGAGCAGCGCAGCGCATCGAGCAATCCCCGCTCCACCGTGGCGACGACCACCGAAATTTACGACTATTGCCGATTGCTGTTTGCCCGGGCCGGCACGCCGCACTGCTGGATTTGCGGGCGCGAGATTACCAGCCAACACACCACCCAGATCGTCAACGCGGTCCTGGCGCATCCGGAAGGGACTCGCCTGCAAATCTGTGCGCCGCTGATTCGCGGCCAGAAGGGCGAGCATCGCGACATCTTCGTGCGAATTCAGCGCGAAGGGTTTGTCCGCGTCCGTATTGACGGCGTGGTGTATGATATCAAAAATATCCCCAAACTGGACAAGAACAAAAAACACGAAATTGCCGCCGTGGTGGATCGTCTGATTATCAAAGACAGCGTGCGTGTGCGTCTGGCCGACTCGATTGAAACGGCCCTGAAGATCGGCGACGGCGTGGTCATCCTGATGCTTCAGGAGCCAGACGACAACAAAAACAACGGCGGCAACGGCCATTGGAAGGATGTGCTCTTCAGCGAAAAATACGCCTGTCCCGATCATCCGGAGGCGTCGCTGGCCGAGCTGAGTCCGCGGCTGTTCAGTTTCAACAGCCCCTACGGGGCGTGTCCGGCCTGCGACGGGCTGGGAACCATTCTGGAGTTTGACCCTGATTTGATTGTGCCGGACAAGAGCATCTCGCTTGAAAACGGCGCCGTCGAGGCGTGGCGCAAAGGCGGCAAACGAATGAATATCTATTACAATCGCCTCATCAAGCGGTTCTGCCGCAGTTTCGGCGTCAGCAAAAGCGACCCCTACAGCGAACTGCCGGCAGCCATTCGCAAGATTCTGCTGTACGGCACGACCGATGAAGAGGAAGATACCTACGGCGCGTCGTTTGAAGGGGTCATCCCGAACCTCAAACGGCGATGGGAGACCACCACCAGCGAATACGTCAAGGCGCGTCTGCACGGGTACCTGTCCGAACAGCCGTGCAAAAGCTGCGGCGGTGCGCGGCTGCGTCCGGAAGCGATTGCCGTAACCGTCGGCGGAAAAAGCATCTGCGATGTGGCCACGATGAGCATTGAAGAAGCCGAACAGTTTTTCGATGCGATGAAACTGGACGAAGAACAAACTTTGATCGCCGCCCAGCCGCTCAAAGAAATCCGCGCCCGCCTGAAATTTCTGATCGATGTGGGACTGGGCTATCTGACGCTGGATCGGACCAGCCGCACGCTGTCCGGCGGCGAGGCCCAGCGGATTCGTCTGGCAACTCAGGTCGGCAGCGGACTGGTCGGCTGCTGTTATGTGCTGGACGAGCCGACGATCGGCCTGCACCGTCGCGATAACACACGCCTGCTGAACCTGCTTCGCAAGCTGTGCGACATCGGCAATACCGTGATTGTGGTCGAGCACGACGACGACGTCATTCGCGCGGCCGACTATCTCATCGACATCGGCCCGGCGGCGGGCAAACACGGCGGCGAGGTGGTCGCCGCCGGTTCACTGGACGATATCTGCCGCCAGCCGCGGTCGCTGACGGGACAGTATATCAGCGGCGACAAACGCATTGAGATGCCCGAACGCCGCCGCAAGGTCGTGATGAGCAACAGCATCGAAATCCGCGGCGCCCGGGAGAACAATCTAAAAAATATCAACGTCAAATTTCCGCTGGGCGTCCTGACCTGCGTCACGGGCGTGTCCGGTTCGGGCAAGAGCACGCTGGTCACCGAAATTCTGCTCAAGGGGCTGATGCGCCGTCTGTACGGCTCGCGCGAAAAGCCCGGCAAACACAAAAACATCCTTGGCCTGAGTCGTATTGACAAGGTCATTCAGATCGATCAATCGCCCATCGGCCGTACGCCGCGCAGCAACCCGGCCACTTATACCGGCGTCTTTGACCAGATCCGGGCGTTGTTTGCGATGACCCGCGAGGCCAAGATTCGCGGCTATAAGCCCGGACGATTCAGCTTCAACGTCAAGGGCGGCCGCTGTGAATACTGTCAGGGCCAGGGCACCAAAAAGATCGAGATGCATTTTCTGCCCGATGTGTTCGTGGTCTGTCAAGAGTGCAAAGGCAGTCGCTATAATCCTGAAACGCTGCAAATCACTTATAAGGGCAAGACTATCGCCGATGTGCTGGATATGCGCATCGAAGAAGCCAAGACGTTCTTTGGCAACTTTCCCAAGATCGTCCGGCTCATTAAAGCGCTCAATGATGTGGGGCTGGGGTATATGACGCTGGGCCAATCCAGCACGACGCTGTCCGGCGGCGAGGCCCAGCGGGTCAAGCTGGCCTCGGAACTGGGCAAACCCGGCACCGGCCATACCCTGTACGTGCTGGATGAACCGACGACGGGGCTGCATTTTGCCGACATTCACAATCTGCTCAATGTGCTGCGTCGTCTGACGGATATGGGCAACACCGTCATCGTCATCGAGCATAATCTGGATGTGATCAAAATGGCCGATTACATCATTGACCTCGGCCCTGAAGGCGGCCTGCACGGCGGAGAAGTCATCGCCACCGGTGCGCCGGAAAAAATTATCAAAAACAAAAACAGCTACACCGCCCGCTATCTCAAGGAAAAATTGCTGGAAGAACAGCGTCTTAATGCACGCAACAGGGCCTGACTAAGAAAACCAAAGGGCTTTAGCGTCGCCAGGCGGCCTTGCGCACCATCAGCGGGGGGAGCTGTTCGGGTTTGACATGGTTCATATTCAGACGGACGCAGCTTTGCTGGCTCGGATAGACCCGGATTTCCGGAATCAGTTCCTCCATCAGGGGAGGGAGTTTTTTCTGTTTTTTGGGCCGTTTGAACATTTTATCGCTTTTATCGCCGTTTTTTAGCACGAATCGTTCTCAGGTCGCCGTATTTGCAGACCGTTTTACCGTTGCTATATCGACTGACTTCGGGGGCGGCTTAATCGCCGCGAAACGCTAAATTTCTTATTTGAATACTGTTCTTTTTCGGCCGGGACGGTATAATCGATACAAACGCAACTGACTGGAGAAACTATGGAGTCCATCAATCGACAATCCAAAACGACGGTTCATTTGAGCGTACAGTATGTGCTGGCCGGGACCTGGACGCCCGAACGGGTGCGAACGGTGGAGTTCGAAAAGGCCCTGCTGGACAATGGTCTGGATTTCGGGCAGACCCAATCGCGCGAAAACGCCTTTACATTGATTCGCACGCAGCCGTCGCACCTGCAAGTCAAGCTTGAATCGCCCGGCCCGCAGGTGGTCAGCCTGCTGGTCGTGGCCAATAATCCGCAGTATGAGCGGGAAATGTTCAGCAGGGACGCCGAGGCGGTCGTGCAGGCGTTTTCGCAGACCTGGCCGGCTGAGCACTATCAGATTTTGACGGTCAACTGCAAAATCCACCATCTGTACAGCGCTCAAACGCATGCGTTTCAGTATCTCTGGGAAGAGCGGCTGGCCCAGTCGCCGGAGGATTTTCGACTCCTGGGCGGACGTCCCGTGGCCGGGGGTGGATTGCGGCTGGTCATGCCGCCCCATGCGATCAAAGGCGGCGAGCCGACCTCGATTGAAGTCCGCGTCGAATCGTTTCTGCGCGAGCCGAAAAAGGTCTTCATTGAGACGGCCTTTTCCTGGCCCAAACCCCGCATTATCAGCCCGGAACAGGGCTTCGACCCCTCGCGCTATATTGAACAAACCGAACAATTCGCCGCCGAAGAGGTCTGGAACTTCCTGACTCGACGGCAGACATAGCTCCCAAAAGGAAAAACAAGTAGAAAACGTGGAAATAGCGTGAAAAAGCGCTTGATTTTTGTTTGATTTTCGCTATAGTCTTGAGCTTTATTGTTCTGCCGCACGGGGACGCGGGGTTGCGGGTCGAAACGGCTCGATTTTACCCCTCACGGGGCTGACAGGTTTCGCAGCATGGTCAGTTCAAGCCTCCGGCAGAATCCGGTCGGTTCGCTTCGAGAGCGAACACTGCGACTTGCTATAGAGTTCATCGCGTGCCAGAAGACACATAAGTTCTTTTTATAAAAGGGTTTATTGTTTTTTTTAAGCGATACCCGGTGGTGTAATCGGTAACACAGAGGTTTTTGGTACCTCTATTCCAGGTTCGAGTCCTGGCCGGGTAGGTTTTTCAGGTAAAAAGGTAAAAGTTAAAAGGTAAAAGTACAGAAAATGGTTGAGATTGCTGCTGTGATATTGGCTGCCGGGCAAAGCACCCGGATGAACACCCGTATCCCGAAGGTGCTGCACGAGGTGTGCGGACGTCCGATGCTTGAGTGGGTCTTGTCGGCCTGCCGGGCGGCGGGAGTTACAAAGCATTATGTTATCGTCGGTTACGGCAAAGACCAGATCGTCGCCAAGTACCGCGATGACAGGGATATGGTCTTTGTCGAGCAGGCTGAGCAGCGCGGCACGGGCCATGCGGTGATGTGCTGTCAGGACCACCTGAAGGACTTTTCCGGCTTGACGCTGGTGCTGTGCGGCGATGCGCCGCTGATCCGCACGGAAACGATTAAAGTATTGATAGAAAAGCACTTACAGGAAAAATCCGCGGTGACGCTGGCGACCGCCAAATTGAGCGATCCGACCGGTTACGGGCGGATTGTCCGCGACGGCTACGGCAATATCCAGGGCATCGTCGAGCACAACGACTGTACGCCGGAACAGCGGGTTATTTCGGAGATCAATCCCGGTTATTTCTGCTTCAATACGCCGCTGTTGCTGGAGGCACTGGATAAGATTACCCCGAATAATAAGAAAAACGAGTATTATCTGACCGATGCGCTGCACATTCTGCTGGCCGACGGCTACAAGGCCACGGCCGTGACTGCGGTGGCCGAGGAAGACGCGATGGGTGTGAACAATCGTCAGCAGCTCTCGGCGGCCGGTAAGATTATGCAGCAACGGATACAGGAACGGTTGATGGCCAACGGCGTAACGATCGTCGATCCGGTCAATACGTGGATTGACGCCCGCGCCGAGATCGGTCAGGACACCATCATCGAGCCGTTTACCTATCTGCACGGTCAAATTCAAATCGGCGCCAACAGCCGTATCGGGGCCGGCTGCGTGACGACCGATCCGACCGGCGACGGCAAGGCGGCCATTGTCATCGGCAATGAGGTCTATGTTGGTCCGGGTTCGGTGCTCAAGGCGCCGGCGACGATTGAAGACGGCCGTATCGTGGCCCCCGGCTCGGTTATTGGAGATGCCCCCCAGCGCACATCCGGAGAGAACGCCTATGCTTAATCATCCTTCCATCGTCTTTAGCGGCACGGCCAATCCCGACTTGACGCAGGCGATTTGCAGTTATTTGAACGTCAAGCCCGGCCAACGAACCATCGAGCGGTTTCCGGACGGCGAAAAAATGATCAAGCTGGATTCCGAAGTCAGGGGACGGGACTGCTTTGTGGTGCAGCCGACCTGTGCGCCGGTTGACGAAAATCTGATGGAGCTGTTGATATTTCTGGATTGTCTGCGTCGGGCCAGCGCCGACCGTGTCACGGCGGTGGTGCCGTATTACGGGTACGCTCGTCAGGATCGCAAAGACGCCGGTCGGGTTCCGATTACGGCCAAGCTGATCGCCAACATCATCACCACCGCCGGAGCGGATCGGGTGCTGTCGGTGGATATGCACGCCAAGCAGCTTCAGGGATTCTTTGATATTCCGATTGATCATTTGTCAGCCGAGCCGGTGATCATTGACTATCTCCGACAAAAGAATATTGACAATCTGACGGTCGTTGCGCCGGATGTGGGCAATATCAAGACCGCCTCGCGCTATGCCACGGCGCTGGGGGGCGAGCTGGCCATCATTCACAAGCGGCGGCTGACCGGCAAGGAAGTGCTGTTCGAAGAGATCATCGGCAATGTCAAAGACCGCAATATTGTGATGGTGGACGATATGATTTCGACGGCCGGGACGATCTGCGGCGCGGCGCACATGGTCAAAAAGCTGGGCGCCCGCCGTATTCTGGCCGGGGCAACGCACGGCGTCTTTTCCTCGCCGGCGGTGGAGCGGTTTCAATCGGCCCCCATCGACGAGGTGGTGGTCACCGATACGATCCCCGTCCACGAAGAATCGCGGCAGATCAAAAATCTGAAGGTCTTGAGCGTGGCCGAGCTGTTGGGTGAAGCCATCCGACGGATTCATATGAACGAATCGGTCAGTTCGATGTTTTCGATGCCTTAAAAAACCGTATTGCATAACGTCAACCCTAAATTTAATAATTGGTCATGAGGTTTGTATGTCAACTGAAACAGTGAGTTTGAAAGCAGACATCCGGCAAAAAGCCGGATCCAATGAGGCCCGGCGTCTTCGCCGTGAAGGCAAGCTGCCGGCGGTTGTCTATGGGCACGGCCAGCCGTCGATATCCGTCGCGGTCAACACGCACGACTTCGTGCGCGGGCTGCACCACGGGCATCGGCTGTTCAACGTCGATCTGGACGGCAAATCGGAAACCCTTCTGCTCAAGGATGTGCAATATGATTACCTGGGCAAGAATCTGATTCACGCCGACCTGATTCGCGTGGATTTGAGCGAACAGGTGACCGTGGAGGTGACGCTGGAGTTTCGCGGTGTGGCCAAAGGCACGACTATGGGCGGCATCCTGGACGAGGTGATGACGCATCTTGAGGTCGCGTGCAGGGTAACCGAGATCCCCGAGCTGATCCCCGTGATTGTCCGCGAGGTGGGACTGAATGAGGCGCTGCATGCCAAAGACATTGAACTGCCGCCCGGTTGCACCCTCAAGACCGATCCGGAGGCGCTGGTGCTGATTTGCCACGAATCCAAGGCGGCCGCGGCGGCCGAAGAAGCCGAAGAAGCCGAAGCCGTTGAGGCGGAAACCGAGCCGGAAGTGATTACCGAACGCAAAAAGGAAGAAGCGGCCGAGTAATCCGGCGGCTGCATCGGATATGGGCGGTATGCCATGGATGAGACGTTTGGCTATACGTTCCGCGAGGTGCTGGCAGAGAAGGCTCAGTTGCCGCCTGCGACACACCGGCTGATTGTCGGTTTGGGCAATCCCGGCGCTGCGTATGATCTGACGCGCCATAATGTGGGATTTATGGCCCTGGATGCGCTGGCCGAAAGGCTGGGTGTGTCCGTTCGGCGAAAAGCGTTCAACGCCCTGGCGGCTGAGGCGAGTATCGGGCAAAACAAGCTGATTTTGCTCAAGCCGCAGCAATATATGAATCGCAGCGGACATGCGGTCGCGACCGCGGCGGGATATTATAAAATCCCGGCTCAGGACATTATCGTCGTGCTGGACGATATGGCGCTGCCGACCGGTCAGATTCGTCTGCGGGCCAAAGGCTCGGCCGGCGGACATAACGGTCTGAAAGACATTATCGCGCGTCTCGGAACGGATGCCTTTGCCCGGCTGCGGATCGGCATTGGTCAGGCCGACGGCGGCGACGCATCCGATTATGTCTTGAGCCGCTTTGACCCGCAACAGCGTTCGGCCATTGAACAGGCCGTCAGCCGTTGCGTTGAGGCGCTGTTGTGCTGGGTCGAGCACGATATTGAAACGGCGATGAACCATTTTAACAGCAAGGCGGACGCTAACGGCCAAAACGCAAACCGCGGTGATGTGCCGCGGAATAAAACTGAACAGAACCCTTAACTGAAAGTACTCAATCGGAGGTACGAAATTTGGAAACAGCAGTAAAACGACTCTATGAAGGCTTGTTCCTGGTGGATTCGGCGATTGCCGCGGCGGACTGGCAGCTTGTCACCGACACGATTAACAGGATTCTTGCCAAGGCCGAGGCCGAGGTCGTCTCGTTACACAAGTGGGATGAGCGAAAGCTCAGCTACGATATCGGCAAAGTCTCGCGCGGCACGTACATTCTGGTGTATTTCAACTGCGATCCGCTGCGGATCCATGAAATCGAGCGGGATGTTCAGCTTTCCGAGACGCTGCTTCGCGTGATGATCCTGCGCACGGATCGGATGAGCCAGGAGGACATCGAAAAGCCCACGCCGATGATGGTTGCCGAGACACAGGCTCAGGCCGCCGCTGAGGCGCAAGCCCGGGCGGAAGCCGACGCAACGGATGACGACGACGATGCGGACGATGATTTTGACGACAGCGACGACCGCACCGACGACGATTAACAGAATCAAAATGCCGGATGTGTTGGTCCGGAGCGGTTAAAACCGGGAAAGGGACGGCCATGGCCAATTTGAATAAAGTATTGCTGATGGGAAATTTGACCCGCGATCCGCAGTTGTCGTATTTGCCCAGCCAGACGCCGGTGGTGGAGTTTGGTCTGGCGATGAATCGCCGATTCAAAAAACAGGACGGTTCGCTGGGCGATGAGACGTGTTTTGTCGATTGCCGCATGTTCGGCAAGCGCGCTGAAACGCTCAATCGATACTTCAAAAAAGGCGAGCCGATTTTCGTCGAAGGTCGTCTTCAGTATGACCAGTGGCAGGCGCCGGACGGCACCCGCAAAAGCCGACTTCGTGTGTTCGTCGAAAACTTTGAATTTATCGGCCGAGGCGGCGGCGGGCAGGGCGGACGCAACAGCGGCGGCTACGGCGGGTCGGCGGAGATGGACGGCGGCGGCGATATGGATGCGCCCTACGGCGCCGGCGGCCCGGATGATGATATTCCCTTCTAAAGGGAACAGAAAAGAATCGTTACTTGTGATTGGCGATTGACTATAACTGATTAGTAACCCTAACCATAGGAACAGGACTCGTGTTATGAGAATGATGAGAAAACCTACGAATGTTCGACGAAAACGGACATTGACCACGATTCGCGAGCAGACCCAGTGCCGATTTTGTCGCGAAGGTAAATCGTATATCGATTACAAAGACGTGGATACGCTCAGCAAGCTGCTGACCAATCGCGGCAAGATATTTTCCCGCAAACGCAGCGGTAATTGCGCCGGCTGCCAGCGCAAGGTCAAGCGTGCCATCAAACGGGCGCGATTTATGGCGCTGCTGCCGTACACCACCTAAGCAAGCGGTCGGCAAAAAAGAGCTGGATGGAAACTAATTTAAGACACAGGAGTACCATAATGAAGGTTTTGTTGTGCAGCGACATTGAAAAGCTGGGTTGGCTTGGCGATATAGTCGATGTAAAGAATGGGTATGCTCGGAATTATCTGATCCCGCAGGGACTGGCGACGGTTCCTACCGAGGCGAATATCAAGGCGCTGGCCGATGAAAAAAGCCGTCGCGCCGAGGCCCGCCGGCTGGTGCGCGATCAGAAAGAACGTCTGGTTACGTCGGTTCAGGACGCCGAAGTGGTTCTCACGGCCAAGGCCAACGAACAGGGGCACTTGTTCGGTTCAGTGACCGAGCGCGACATTGCACAGAATTTGCGTGAACAAGGCTTTGACGTTGCGGACGAAATGATTAAAATGGACGGTCATATCAAGGAACTGGGCGTCAGTGAGGTAACGGTTCGCGCAGCGGCCGACCTGACGGCGACGGTTCGAGTGGTTGTTAACTCACAGGAACAGACCGTTGACGCAGCGCAGGAAAGCAACAGCTCGCAAGCATGAGTCGGACTCGCTCAGCGACACCGCACTGCAGGATGTGCTGGCCGGACGCAAAATGCCGGCCTCACCCGAAGCGGAAGCGGCGGTGTTGGGGTCGATGATTCTGGATCGCGATTGTATCAGTTCGATGATTGAGCTGATACGGCCCGATTATTTCTCTCGAACAGAGCACCGGCTGATTTACGACGGGCTTTTGCGTCTGTATGAGGCCAACAGCAGCATTGATCTGGTGCTGTTGCGGGACGAGCTAAAAAAAATGGACTGCCTGGAGGCGGTTGGCGGGGTTGAATACCTGGTCAAAGTGGCCGAGGCCGTCCCCTCGGCGGCCAATGCGGAGTATTACGCCGCAATTGTCCGCGAAAAGGCGATGTTGCGCGAATTGGCGCGCACCTGTGCCGAGATTATGCAGGACGCCTGCGATGAGGCGGGCGACGTCAGCGAAAAGCTCGATTCGGCCGAGCAAAAAGTCTTTGCCGTCACGGAAAAGAAAATCACCGGCGCGGCGGTTCCGGTCAAAAACCTGATTACGGAGGCCTTCGAGGCCATCGAAGCTCGCAAAGGCTCGCACGTAACGGGTCTGGAGACAGGGTTTGAGGAACTCAATCAGTTGCTGTGCGGCCTTCAGAAGGGCGAAATGATCATTGTCGCGGCCCGTCCGAGTATGGGCAAAACCAGTTTCGCGCTGAATATGGCCGAATATCAGGCCGCCGATGAAGATATCCCCGTGGTCATCTTTTCCCTTGAAATGAGCCGTCAGCAGTTGGTCGAGCGTATTTTGTGCAGCCGCTCCGGAGTGGATTCACAACTGGTTCGAAAAGGGATGCTCAGCACCGAACAGTTTGCCGAATTGACGCGGGCCGGGGGCGAGTTGTTTGAAAAACCGCTGTTTATCGATGATACGCCGGGCCTGACCCCGATGATGATCCGCGGCAAGTGCCGTCGGCTCAAAAGCCAGTATGATATTCAGGCGGTGTATGTCGATTATATGCAGTTGATGAGTCTGGGCGGTTACGCCGAATCGCGCCAGCAGGAAATCAGCACGATTTCGCGACAGCTTAAGGCGCTGGCCCGCGAGCTGGAAGTGCCGGTCGTGGTGCTCAGCCAGCTCAATCGCGCCGCCGAAGGTCGCGAAGGACATCGCCCGCGGATGAGCGACCTGCGTGAAAGCGGCAGCATCGAGCAGGACGCCGATGTGATTATCCTGCTGCATCGTGAAGCCTATTATCATCGCCACGATCCCGGATGGGAAGAGGAAAATCCCGACAAAGCCAACACCGCCGAGATCATTGTCGCCAAGCAGCGCAACGGTCCGACGGATGTGGTTAACCTGGTCTTTGACGGACGTTTGACGCGGTTTAAGCCCTGTTACCATGAACCGGCGCCGTTTTGAAATCAATGGAACCGACATAACAGTCAACCCTCAGGAGCCGGCCGGCGGCCGGGTCTTTGCATAATGGTCAATACGCAGACAAAAAACGCTTCCGGCGCCATTGAGCAAACACAGAAACACACTTCAGGGAGGCAATGATGCAGCGAAGATTCATATGGATGTTGGTTATGGCAGGGCTGACGGCGGCAATGAGTGCGTCGCAGACGACGGCGCCGGAGGCGGCCGAGGGGCTGACCATCGGCGTACTCGAAACAGCCGGTAATGTGACGCTCAGTCGGGCCGAGGTGTTGTCGCGCGTGAGCCTGCGTCCGGGCCAGCGGTTCAGCGCCGCCGAGGCGGCCTCGGACGTGCGGCGGATTGCGGCGCTGGAGGCGGTGGAGCGGGCCTATTACAGCGCCGAGGTTGTGGCCGGTCGGGTGGCCCTGACGTATGTGGTGGTGGAAAAAAATCTGGTCCGGTCGCTGGCCCTTCGCGGCAATCAGCGGCTCAGCGACTCCCGCCTGACCAAGGAACTGACCTTTACCACGGGCGACTATCTGGATGTCTTTGCCGTGCGCGCCGGACGCGACGCCATTGAGCAGCTCTATCGAAAACGTGGACATGCGTGGGTTGAGGTGACCCTGAATGAAGCCGCTTTGGAGGTGGGGCACGTGGAATACACCATCGACGAAGGGCCGCGCCCCAAAATTCGGGCGGTGCGATTTGCCGGCAACAACGCCTTCAAAGACAGCGAACTGAAAAAACCGGTCAAAACCAAACCCCGCAAGCTGCTGTTTTTTCAGCAGTATTACAACCCCGACCAGGTCGCCGAAGACGAGCAAAAACTCATTGAGGTGTATCAAAAAAGGGCTTTTCTGGATGTGAAGATCTCCAGCGAAGTCGTTTTCGGCAAAGACAAAGAAACCGCCGAAGTGATTTTCCACATCGAAGAAGGACCGGTGTATATCGTGGATTCCATCCGTATGACGGGCCATACCTTTTTTGATGAGGCG
>DSDR01000064.1 GCA_011048645.1 Phycisphaerales bacterium | reverse complement strand
TCGTATCGAAAATCGCCGCTGGTGTTGTTGATGGTGGTATCGTCATACGCGACGTCCGGCCCGCCGATGTCATATTCCTCGGCCAAAATGCGGCCGGGGATCGGATGCGGTTGGCCGTTCCAGGGGCCGGGTTTGGAAAACTGAATCCAGTTGACCTCCAGCCCGCCGACCGGAAACTCCAGACGCAGCAATTGGTGGTCGCCGGCCGTTAGTGGGATATCCTGGACTGAAAAAGTCCAAAATGTGTTTAACGAGCCGGTATCGTGAACCATCACCGTGGCGATGATTTGATCATTGAGTTTGACGGTGACGGGGATGTTGTCGGCGGTCGCCGAGGCGCGAAGAGTCATCAGGTAATCTGCGGTTTCGGTGATGTTGACCGTGTAGTTGAGCCATTCGCCGGCGTCGATCTGGAAGACGGCGTATCCACTGCCGCCGTCGTTAATCGACCGGATATCGACATCGGCGTCCAGCCGATACTGGCCGCCGCTGTTGCCGCTGGTCGTGTCAAAATAGCTGACGCCCTGGCCGCCGATGTCAAACCGCTCGGCCTCGATCCGTCCGGGGATGGCCATCGGTTCGCCGCCGAAGGGTCGCGTGGTGTTGGCAAGATAAATGTCCATCACCTCATTGGCCGAAAGGGCGTAATCAAAGACTCGCACGTCATCCAAAGCGCCTTGGTAATAGGCGTCCGCCGACCAGTTGCTGCGCCCGATGTAATTGGCGCTGCGCAGGACGCTTTGCGGGATGGCGGTCGTTCCCGTTTGGATGAGCTGACCGTTTTTATAGATTCGGACGTTGTTGCTTGATCGGTTGCTGATGGTCACTGCAAAAAACTGCCAGGTGTTCAGCGCAATCGCATTGGACGCACGGACAAGACCGCCGGCCGAACCGCCGTCATAGACCCGTACCGCCAGATGGTTGGTGGTGCTTTCACGGGTTACGATGATGTTGTGGTTATTGGGGCCGTTGCCCAGATCAATAAAGCGTGCCCAGTTTTTTACCGCCGTCGGGTGCGCCCAGAAGGCCGCCGAAAAGCCGTTGTCAAACTCGTCAAATCCGGCGGGCAATTCGATGTAGTCATTCACACCGTCGAACCGGAGCGCATTGCCGATAATGCCGGGGACGGAATCGGCGTCAAACGACAGGCCGTTTTTCAGTACGCCGTGATTTTGTCTGCCCGATAAATCTCCGGCGACTGTGCCTTCGCTCTCATCCAGACGCCAATACCCGATACATTCATGATTGGTGTCGAGGGATACGGCCATCGGACTAAGATTATCTCGATACACAATGCCTGCCGGGGTCAGATTGCCGCCGCTGATCAGCTCCCGATTGGTGCACCATTGATAAATCGCGTAGCGCTCGACGAACGGCGCGCTGTCCATCATTGTGATTAATTCACTGATTTTGGCGGCGTTTTGTTCATAGCTCGGATGCGGCGTTGTCCAGTTGCACCCGTTGTTCCATTCGGTGATCCAGATCGGTCGTCCGGTGCGTAAATGAATGTTACGCAGCCAATTGTACATCTGGCCGGCCGACCAATTGTTTTTATAGAAATGCACGGCGACAAAATCCACGCGGTAGTTTCGGGCGTCGGCCTCATCAATAAATGCATAGAGCCAGTCCAGCCCGGACGCCGCATCGCTGGGCGCCGGCGAGCCAAGCCGCAGCCCCGACGCCAGCAGATTGGGCCATTGGTCAATGGCCTGCTGAACGGTCATATTGGCCTGATCGCTTTTGTCCGGTTCATTGAAGCCGAGGGCGTGGGTGACGTTGTGCTTGTTGTTGATATTGGAATAACTGTTCCAGTTGGCGTTGTGCCGCATCGGAACATATTCAATGTCCAGCGAAGATTGGGTGGCATTGTCCCAGTCATAGTGCCAGGCGCTATTGACCATTCCCGCCTCCCAAGCGCCGCCGGCCCACCCCTTTTTGCTCGTCCATCGCCACGGGAAGACTCGTACAAAGGACACTGCATTGTCCAGTTCGGGCGGCATGACGCCGATTTCAAGATCTTTTCGGTCGGCGATAAAGACTTTGCTGATGCCGGCGCCGTTGCTTTCCTGTGCGAAAGTGGCCATATAGCCGCGCTTCAGACGGAATGAACTGATAGCGTTGTTCATCGCGCCAAGTTGAGCAGCCCGATAGTAGGTGTACAGTCCGAGGTTCATTGCCGAACCGCTGAAATGGATGCCGTTGTAAACCTGCAGCGGCTGGTACGTGGGTCCGTGTGGAATCACGACCGTTCCGACCTCATATTGAACGATACGAACAGTGCTGTTGAGTGCCGCCGCGGCGCCATTGACCCGAATCTGGTTCAAATAGGTCGAAGAGTTCACTGCTGACGGCCTTAAATTCGAGAAAAATAGCCATGAATCCGGTGAATTCAGATGGATTTGGCAGCTCGACAGCGGCGCTGAACCCGCGGATAAATGCAGTTCCGAACGACCGGTCATAATGACCGTGGTATTGCTTAATGAGGTGTAGGAGCGGATGTCATTGTCGATAGTGATTGTGTCGGCATTGCAGATGCTAAACATCCCGATTGAGATACATAGATACACTGCATACTTCGTATGTCCCATCCTGTAATTCCTTAAAGCCGTCAATGATTTTTGGAGTTTGTGGAGCTATCACTGCCGATCACTCACACTCGGCCGGTCTTTATATCGTTCAATACCCCCATATACTTTGACAGGGCTGCCTGAAAACCTCATTGCCATCTTTCCGTCGTGCCGGTTGTCAGTCTGTTCAGGCCGTTCCGTACTGATCCGACTGAAATTTTCTTTTAAGTTGAGGCCGTTTGGGGTAGGATTTTAGCGCGTAAATTTTGAAAATAATGTCAATATTCCGGAAAAAATGATGAAAAATGCCACGATGAAGGCTCAGATGCTTACTGCGCTGCGGCGGATTGAATCGCGACAGATCGAACGGCCTGTGATTCAGTCACCGACAGAGGTCTTATTGAAGATTGAATATGTCGGGGTATGCGGCAGCGATGTCCACTATTATGAGACCGGACGGATCGGCAGTCAGGTCGTTCAGTATCCTTATCAGGTCGGCCACGAATGCTCGGCGAGGGTCGTTGAGGTCGGGCCGGAGGTGTCAGGACTTCAGGCCGGCCAGACTGTGGTCGTGGAGCCGGCGGTGGCGTGCCATACCTGTGATCAGTGCCGTGCCGGACGGCCGCATACCTGCCGCACGCTGAAGTTTCTGGGCTGTCCCGGGCAGATTCCCGGTTGTTTGAGCGAATATCTGGTGATGCCGGCCGAGTGTTGTTTTCCAATCGACGGCAAGATCACCCCGCAGCAGGGCGTCTTGTGTGAGCCGTTTGCCATCGGGGTCTATGCGGTGCAGCAATCGGCTGTTACGCCGCAGATGGCGGTCGGCATTCTGGGGGCCGGGCCGATTGGCCTGAGCTGTCTGGCCGCGGCCAAGGCCGAAGGTGTTCAGTCTGTTTATATGACCGAGATCATTCCGGAGCGGTTGGCGACAGCGCGCAGCGCCGGCGCCGATTGGGTCGGCAGTCCGCGAATCGAAGACGTCGTTGCCTCCCTTATGCGGCAAGAGCCGCACGGGCTGGATGTGGTCTATGAATGTGCCGGCCAGCAGGAGACCATCGATCAGGCCATTAACCTGCTCAAGCCCGGCGGCAAATTGATGCTCATCGGCATTCCGCGGGAGGAAACAGTCTGTTTTTGCCCTGACTTGATGCGGCGGAAGGAAATCAGCATCATTAATGTCCGCCGGCAAAACCATTGCACGCAAAAAGCCATCGATCTGGTCGCAGAAAAGAAGGTCGATCTGGACTATATGATTACGCATACCTTCACGTTTGATCAAACCGCCGAGGCGTTCGATCTGGTCGCCGGCTATCACGACGGCGTCGTCAAGGCGCTGATCAAAGTCGGCTGAGATGATAACGTGGCGTAATCCGGCCGCTATTGCATCATAATCCGGCCGCTTGCGCGGCTCGGCTATTGCATCATAATCCGGCCGCTTGCGCGGCTCGGCTGTTGTATTGCAATCCGGCCGCTTGCGCGGCTCGGCTATTGTATTGCAATCCGGCCGCTTGCGCGGCTCGGCTATTGTATCCGTTATGCCAATTTTTCAAAAGCAGTTGTATCGGCGTTCCAGGCCAGCAGGCTGCCGGTATCCAGGTCGAAGTACCAGCCATGCAGGGTCAACCGGCCGGCGTGAACCGCCCCGGCGACCCACGGAAACGTCATTAGATTTTCCAGCGAGACGAGAATGGAGGCCTGTTCGCAGGCGCAGACCTTTTGGTCTTCGTCTTTGTCGGACATTTCTTGCTCGACTTTTTGTCGCGCCGAGCGGGCCGTCATTACCCATTGGTCGATGAACTCTCCGCTGGGATGGTCGCTGTCGCAGTGCATCAGGGCGTCGATGCCGCCGCAATGGGAATGGCCCAGTACGACGATATGCTCAACATTCAGATGCCGCACGGCGTATTCCACCGCAGAACTGACGCCGTTGTCCGGGGCGTTTTTCTCATACGGCGGCACGAGGTTGGCCACATCCCGCACCACAAACAAATCACCCGGTTGGCAATCGGTTAAAATCGCCGGATCCACCCGCGAATCGCTGCATCCAATGACCAGTACCTTGGGGCGCTGAGCTTCGCGGAGTTGTGCATACAGTGAATTGTCCTGCTTGTAATAGCGTCTTTGAAACCGTTTGAAGCCGTTGATCAATGCATCCGGGTTCTGCATTATTTTTCCTTATCATTGTCTGAAGCAATCGTGATTGTGGAAAAGCGATAGTCTATCCGGCAACACGACCTTGTCAAGTTGTTTTTGGAAGTAAAGACTCGACGGGACTTTTTGGAATCCTGACTGTAAGCGACACACGGGGTGTGTGTATGAATAATCGCTTTGCATTCGGCGGGTCGAACCGATAGAATAGCGGGACGGAATTGACAACGAAATTCTATCCGAGGAGACTGCGCCATGAAAAGTTATCGCAAAGAGCTGACGATGCAAACCGCCGGCCGACGGGAACTGATAAACATTACGCCGCAGGTGGAGCAGGCGTTGGCCGAGTCGGGTATTCGGGAAGGGCTGTGTCTGGTCAATGCGATGCACATTACCGCATCAGTGTTCATCAATGACGATGAGTCCGGGCTGCATCACGATTTTGAGGTGTGGCTGGAAAAACTCGCCCCGGAAAAACCGTATGACCAGTACCGGCACAACGGCTATGAGGACAACGCCGATGCGCATCTGAAGCGTACGATTATGGGGCGGGAGGTGGTCGTGGCCGTCACCGAAGGACGGCTGGATTTCGGCCCGTGGGAGCAAATCTTCTACGGCGAATTCGACGGCAAACGCCCCAAACGTCTGCTTATTAAAATCATCGGGGATTGACAGCGCTGATTGGGTTTAACACAACCGTCATCGTACTTAATTGAAGGGATAGCCACGGTCATGCAGGCGAGCACCGGCATCAGCGGACTGGATGCGGCGATTTGTCATCTGCGTTTGGGCGGGGCGACAGATCTGATGATCGGCAACTTTTTCAAGGTGACCTGTCCGTATTTGTACGAGCTGGATACGGTGGCGTATTTCGGTCTTCTGCGTCATCATCACGATTTTCACACCATCGCCCGTATTCGAGAGACGACGCAGGTCCTGCTGGATGTGTATAACTTTGAGAGGCGACTGTACGTTCATCCGCTGAAGGTCTGGAATCGCTACTCGCCGACGATGTTTCTGCCGCATTATCAAAAAGGCGATGCGTATCTGCCGCTGACCAGCAGTATCGAGGCCAGCAAACTGCTCTGGCATATCTCGCAAAAGGGCGCGCACGCCGCGTCCCGTCGGCTGGACTACTGGGATCGGTTGTTTCTGGAGGCCGAGGATTTGCTGTCGATGCCGCCGGAATCCGAGCCGGTGCGTGAGATGGTCGAGCGGCTGTGCCGGATTATGGTCGCACGGGAAAAGCGAATTTGCGAACTGGCCGCCCGCACGCTGACGCTGGAGGATTTAATCAACATCAAAAGCCGGCTGATCGGCAGCGGCTTTATCGGCGGCAAGGCGGCCGGGATGCTGGTGGCGCGGCGAATCCTGCTGAATGATTCGTCCGCTGACTGGGCCGAGCGGCTTGAGCCGCATGATTCGTTTTATATCGGGTCGGATGTGTTTTATACCTATATCGTCGAGAACGGCTGGTGGAAGCTGTTTATGCGGCAAAAGACCCCGGAAGGCTATTTTGAGGCCGGCGCCGAACTGCGCGAGCAAATGCTCAGCGGGCGTTTTGCCGAACCGATTCGCCAGCGGTTTCAGGAATTGGTGGAGTATTTCGGTCAGTCGCCGATGATCGCCCGTTCGAGCAGTCTGCTGGAAGATTCATTCGGCAACGCCTTTGCCGGTAAATATGAAAGCTTGTTTCTGGTCAATCAGTGCGATCCCGATGAGCGTTATACCCGGTTTGAGGAGGCGGTGCGGCGGATTTTCGCCAGCACGATGAGTCAGGACGCTTTGAGCTATCGGCGGCAGCGCGGGCTGGATGAGCAGGATGAGCAAATGGCCCTGCTGATTCAGCGGGTGTCGGGGTCGCATCAGAAGCGGTATTTCTTTCCGCTGATGGCGGGCGTGGGCGTGTCGTACAATACGTTCGTCTGGCGTCCGCATCAGGATCCGAAGGCCGGGATGATTCGGCTGGTGTTCGGGTTGGGCACGCGCGCAGTTAATCGCGTCGAGGACGACTATCCGCAGACCATTGCGCTGGATGATCCGCTGACGCGGCCGTATTCCGGCCGTAAGGACGCCAAGCGGTTTTCACAGCACAAAGTGGATGTACTGGAAGCGCAGGCGAATTGTTTGGCGACGGTTGACCTGCACGATTTGCTTATCAATGTGCCTGAGGCGCGATCGGAGTTGGTGGTTTCGCGGGATTATGAGGCCGAAGACCAGATGCGGCAAATGGGGCGCGACGCCGGGCCGTACTGGCTGGTGGATTTCAGGAAGCTGCTGTCGGAAACGCCATTTGTGCAGATGTGCCGGTCGATGCTCAAGACGCTGGAGGCGGCTTATGCTTATCCGGTGGATGTGGAGTTTACCGCCAATTTCGCAATGGACGGGCGGTTAAACATCAATCTCGTGCAGTGCCGTCCACTCCAGACCAAGGGGCTGCGCGCCAATGTGCAGCTGCCGCAGACGATTCCGACGGACAGGATTTTGCTGTCGATCAGCGGCGGGGCGATGGGCGGCAATATCTCACAGTCGCTGGGGTGCGTGATTTATGTGGATCCGGCCGGTTATGTGGCGCTGCCGCAGCCGCAGAAATACGAGCTGGCTCGCTGTATCGGCAGGCTGAATCAGACCGTCGCCGATCGGCACAGTCGTCCGACGCTGCTGATGGGGCCGGGCCGCTGGGGAACCAGTACGCCCAGTCTCGGAGTGCCGGTGTCGTTTTCCGAGATCAACCGTGTTACGGTCCTGGCCGAAGTGGCGTATGAGAGCGACAATCTCTCACCGGATCTTTCATTCGGGTCGCACTTCTTCCAGGATTTGGTCGAGAGTGATATTTTTTATCTGGCCGTATTTCCGCAGGCCGAGCAGACGGTGTTCCGCTGCGACTGGTTTTTTGAACAGCCCAATCGGCTGACGTCATTTGTCCCGCAGGCCGAGGCGTTTGAAACCGTCATTCGCGTATGGGCGCCCGATACGCCGTTGCGGATATTCAGCGATCTGATGCAGCAAAAGACGGTGGTGTTTTGCGAGTAGGCAGGCCATCGGAAAACCGAGCAGAGTCGGCGGCAAACCGGCGACCGCTTCAAAAGGACATCAAGTTGCCCAGATTGCCGTAAAGGGTCATATAACCTTTAAAGATGTGAAAAATCATCACGCCAGCGACGACCAGATAGACCAGTCGGGGCGTCCAGCGGGCGACGGCTTCGAATCCACGTTCGGCGTTGTCGGCGTAAATCAATCCGAGGCGGTCGGCTGATTCATCCAGATCGCCGGTCTCTTCACCGACCTGCCAGATGGCGACAAAATCATTCGGCAAACGACCAGAAAATCCCATACTGACGTTTTCGCCGCGTTTGACCGCGTCAATTCCTCCGCTTACGGCGCGGCGAAGGACAGCGTTCGGGGTGGCCTCGACAGCCAGTTCGGTGGTGCGAGAAATGGGCAGGCCTGCTTTGAGTGCCACTGCGAATATTTTGCAGAAACGACTCAGAGACAGATCGCGTACCGCTGCGCCGAGGACGGGAATGCCGAGCACGAAGGTATCCAGCAGCGTTCGCGACAGGCCGCGGCGCGGCGTCAGAAAGCATGTGCCGAGGATGAGGGCGGCGGGGATGTAAAACAGCAGCAGAATCCCGATTACGCCGCGGAGGTATTGGCCGGTATCCCAGCCGCCCAGCGCAAAGCCCGGTACCGGTGCGAATAGGGCCAAAGCGTGAATCAACAGTATCGGCAGAATTAAACCGGAACGGATGATCCGTTGCAGACGCTGGCGAAAGTCATACCACTTGCTGAGCATCTCGAAGATTTCCGCCAGTTGGCCGGTGTCCTCGCCGACGCGAATCAGAATCACATCGAGCGGTTCAAAATGTTTTTTGTGCTGTTCGACGGCATCGGCCAGGCTGCAGGATGCGGCCGCCATCGAGGCGATCTGGTTGAAGATGCGGCCGATTCGACCGCGTTTGTACACCGTCTGCAGCGTCCGCACGATCGGCACGCCGGCCGACAGCATGACGGACAGATTATGATACAGATTGATCCGTGGATCGGCCAATGAAATTCCTTCCCGCAAAAACTCCGGGTACGCCTGCAAAGGTCCGTCTTTCGTCTGAATTTTCCGTGTTCGCTACATCTCCAGCGCACCGGCGGCATAGGTCAGTTCCTGCACGGCGACCATCACGCCGGTACATTCAAACAGACTGCCCGTAACCCCTTCGACGCGGCGAATGACCTCATTGCTGAGCTGACGCTCGACGGTTGCGATAATGACTTTGCAGTTCGAGGCGACGCCGTTTTTTGCAAACTCCGCATACAGGGGGATTTGCGTCAGGTGGTTGCGGCCGTTGTCGGCGTCGCAGACCGCCAGCGAGATGCCGTCCAGGCTGGCCACGGCCTCGAGTATCGCCTTAAACACAGTCTCATCCTGTACGAATATCTGCACCAGATTTCGCATCGCCGGTTCGAGCGTCTGAATGTCCTTCCCGGTGGCCAGCACAAAGGCTTTTACCAGTTGTTTGTCTGTGTGGGCGGCGATCATCTGAGCGACCGCTTCGGCGTTCTGCAACGTTTGCGAGAGAGCCGACAACAGGCGAATATGGGCGTTGCTCTGCTGATGGGGGGCGATGATAAAGACGAGCAGTCGAACCTTTTGGCCGTCGGCGGCCTCAAAATCAACGCCGTGGGGTACCGTCATCAGGCCGACCACAAAATCGTGAACACCCTTGATGCGGCAGTGAGGCAGGGCGATGCCGTTGCCGAACGCCGTTGAACCGAGTGTTTCCCGGTCCTGAAGGGCTTCGAGGATGTCCTCTTCGGAGACGTTTCTGCAAAGAGGACTTTTTTTGGCCAGCGCGGCAATCTCACACAGCGCCAGCGCCTTGTCGTCCGCCGAGGAGCGGGCCTTTACGCACTCCGGTCGCAGCAATTCAGACAATTTCATTTATGTGCTCTCAATGTTTGAAGGCTGTAATCTATTTCTGAGCGATTGCCTATCGGTTGTTCGCACAAAGAAAAGGAAACCGAATCAGAGACTGTTGGGGTCGGCGGCCATTCCGGGCGCCGGCGCCGGTGCGGCGAAATCGCGCGCCTTGGCGGCCTCCATCTCCTGCTTTAACGGTTCAAGCAGCCGAGCCATTTCGTCGCCGTAAGTACGAACAAGCTCCTCCATCTCGGCAAGGTTTTGTTCGACCGCCGCGGCCTGCTGTTCCGGTTCGGACAGTCGCTTCCATTCGGTCAATCGCTGACGAATACTCTCAAAATACAACTCCACGTTGACCGGCAGGGCGGGCACATAGTCCAGTCCCTGATCGACCAGCCGGGCGATTTCCGAGTGAGTAAACAGCGAGCCGAACTCTTGACCTTGTTCTTTCAGTTGGTCAAGACGTTCCTGAACTTGTGCGGCCAGATCGTACTGTCCGATGGTATCGGCCAGGTGCATTTTGCTGTAGAGCGCGAGAATACGATTTTTGAGCACATTGCAGGCCGCTTCGCGTCCGCGTTCGGGGATGCGGCGCGCCCGTTCCATGGCGTTTTCATAAGCCTGATCGGCTTTGTCATACAATGCAATGACGGCCTCAAACAGTTCCGGCTGCCCATCCATACGCAGCGGCAGCCGTTCGGGCAAACCGCGGACAAGCGCCTCATCAACCGCATCCATAATTCCCGCTATCCGCGAAGTGATGCGGCGAAGGAAGGAGATCTGATCGGCGTAAACCATCGCGGCGTACGCATAGCTGTCGGCTTGTCGAATCGCGGCCGCGACCGCATCAGCCGAGCGTACTTTCTGATACTGTTCGGCGGCTTGCTCGAAAAGTTCAATTGCCTGTCGCGCCGTCTGTCGGTAGGCGTCCAGACTGGAGTGAATGGCTTCGGCATAGGCGGCGATCTTTTCCTGGTGTGCGGAGAGCATTCGGTCAATATCCGAAAGCTGTTCCTGCAGCATTTGCCGGTTCGGGTCGGTCTGAAGGGCCTCGATCTTTTCCGTCGTTTGCCGGATATTATCGGTCAGCGACTCGACGTGCAGTTTTGTCAGTGCGAGGCGGTCGTTGAGAATACCGATTTGATTTTCCACGGCCTGCACCTGGACGTAGTCTTGCGTGCGTTCCAGCATCAGGTCGTAAGCCTGTGTCTGAAGCGACAGTTTTTCGTCGCCTTTGGCCAAATCGGCCTGTCGCAGCAGGGTCTCGGAGCGGGCCTGGGAGTCGTCAATAATGGCCTGGATATCGTTTTTTTGCTGCATGAGCGCTTCCCGCTGCGATGTCAGTTCGTTCAGCTTGCGCTGGGCCTCGGTCAGACGAGTTCGCAGGCCGGGCTGTTCAGCGGCGCCGGTCAGCAGGGCGTTCAATTCCACGATTTCTTCATCCTGCTGCGTCAGCATCTTTCCGATGCGTTCTTTTTCGAGCAGCAGTCCCTGAGAGCGCTTCAGCTCCGAGGCAATGGCGTCGGCGGCTTTGCGAAGGGGAAGGGTCTGCAGCATCAATTCGCTCCGAAGCGAAAGCCCCTGATCCAGCGCCAAATTGGCCGCCGCCAGATGGGCCGAATCCTGCGCCAGGCCCGTCGGGCGATGGGAGGCAAGGGCGGCTTGAATCTGCTGCCGCGCCGCCGCCTTATCGGGTGCGGCCAGGGCCGCCTGAATTTGTTGGTGTACCTCTTTGGCGGCCTTGTCTTGAGGGTTGTCCCGACAGCCCGCCGCCGCCAGACAGAAGGTCGCCAGAAAGACCGATACCCGTCGAATCGTCAGCACCTTATTAGTTTTTCGCACCGGCACACTCCGTAGTCTGTAGTCTATTGATGAGGACGCTTTTTTAACAAAGCCATATCGTACAGGCCGATGTCCGCTGCTGTCAAGAACTTTCTGCGAGGGGGATTAACGGTTGGCGGTGGGCGTAAAAGTGTTTTTTCTCGAACTGAAAGACGATTTTGGGTATAGTCATTGACGTTTGGGGTTATCGTTATGCTTAAAGAGGTGTTTATGGGTACGCTGAATCGTGTTCTTGTTCCGTTTTTGATTATTTCGCTGCCGATAGCGGCTATGTTGGCTTATCTGGCGTATTATGCTCACGAAAAGCGAAGATTGCCGCCGACATCGCCGATGGTTGAACCGATTGAGTTTGGCGGCGACCAATGGCCGGTTTTTCGGTCGAATGCCGCTTTGACCGGGATTGTCGAGGGCCGGTTTCCTGACTCGCTTGCGTTGGTCTGGCGGTTCGAGACCGCCGATGCGGTCAAATCGACGCCGACAGCGTCCGGCGGAACGGTTTTTATCAGCTCGATGGACGGTCATTTGTATGCGGTCGATCTGGCGACTGGACAAGCTCAATGGCGGTTTGAGGCGGATAGCGGGCTGGAAGCCAGTCCGCTGATTGCCGACGGCGTGGTGTATGTCGGTTCCGAACGAGGGACGTTTTATGCGATTGATGCCGCCGACGGGTCAAAGCGATGGACGTTTGAGACCCGCGGTAAAATCATCGGCGCAGCCAATACCTTTCAGGATGTCGCGACCGGAAGGCGGCGGATTGTGTTCGGCGGCTACGACAATTATCTGTATTGTCTTGACGCTGAGACGGGCGACAGGGTCTGGCAGCAGGAGGCCCAAAGCTATATCAACGGCGCCGCGGCCATCGCTGACGGCGCGGCGGTCTTCGGCTCCTGCGACGGCAGGCTGTATATTGTGCCGCTGGACGAGCCGGAGCAGAGCCGTACGGTGGACATCGAAGCCTATATGGCCGCCTCGCCGGCGATTGAGGACGGCGTCATCTATGCGGGCAATTATGAAGGGCTGTTTCAGGCCGCCCGCCTGGAGGACGGGCATATCCTGTGGCAATCCCGTCGGGAGGGGGTTCCGTTTGTGTCCAGTCCGGCAGTCTCGGCTGATCGGGTGCTGTTCGGGGCGAGGGACAAGACGCTGTACTGCCTGGATCGGCAGGACGGCGCGCAGATCTGGACGTTTTCGGCCACCGCCGGTATTGACAGTTCACCGGTGGTTTGCGGCGACAAGGTCATTTTCGGGTCGAATAACGGGCGATTGTATGTCGTCGGGCTGAACGATGGACGGGAACGATTCAGTTATGCATTGGGCGGCGCCGTCAGCGCCGGTCCGGCGGTGGTGGACAGTACCGTGCTGGTCGGCTGTGAGGACGGGGCGGTGTATGCCTTTCGGGCCGCACCATAACTCAATAGCAAACCGTTCGGTTTTTTTCAAAAAACTCCGTGCCAAATCGGTCGCGACAAACTAAAATTATTGCTATGTTGTGAAGAAACAATCCTGTTGTTTTATATCGATATTTACTTTTATGAAGATTGTTATTGCAGGCGCTAAAGGCGCGGGAAAAAGTACGGTCGCCGGTCATGTGGAACGATTGACCGGCCTAACGCTTATCGAGACCGATCAGCTCATCGAGGAGGCGTATTTCAAGCAGCACGGACAGCGTAAGACCTGTCGAGAAATCTATACGGAATGCGGCAGCGACGTTTTTCGTGAACTGGAACGGCAGGTTGCGATGTCGCTGGAGTCGGCCGATTGGCGATTGGTGGTCTGCGGCGGTTCGACGCTGCTGGATCCGGACAGCCGTCGGGCGCTGCGTATGAATGCGATTTTGGTTTATCTGAAGGCCGATGCCGAGACGATTTGGTCGCGCCTGATCGGTATCGGACTGCCGCCATGGCTGACTGGTACGGACGGGCGAGAACGCCTTGAAAACGACATCAGCTATCGTGATGAGGCATTGGCGCCGCTTTCGGATATTGTGGTGGACGCCACCGGCAAGAAGCCCGAAGAGATTGCCGCAGAGATTTATGATCTGCTGGGGCGGGAATTGGCGGTGCGTATGACGGCGGCCAACACGTTCGGCGACATCGTGCGAATCACGACATTCGGCGAAAGCCACGGCCCGGCCATTGGTGCGGTGATGGACGGGGTGCGGCCCGGCATCGTAATTTCCGAGGCCGATATTCAGCGCGAGCTGAACCGCCGCCGGCCGGGGCAAAGCGATGTGACTACGCCGCGCGACGAGAAAGATCAGGTCGAGATTCTATCGGGCGTGTTTGAGGGCAAGACCACCGGCGCGCCGATCGCGATGGTCATCTTCAACCGCGACCATGATTCGACCAAATATGAAGGCATCAAAGACCTGTTTCGTCCCGGCCATGCGGATTTTACGTTTTATCAAAAATACGGTATTCGCGACTATCGCGGCGGGGGGCGGTCTTCCGGACGGGAAACCGCCGGTCGGGTGATGGGCGGAGCGATTGCCCGCACGCTGCTGGCGGAAAAGGGGATTCGCATCCTTGCCCATTCGGTTGAGATTGCCGGTATCGCCGCCGAACGATGCGATTACGATGTCATTGAGACCAATCCGGTGCGTTGTGCAGACCTCGAGGCTGCCAAACGGATGCAGCAGGCCATTGTCGCGGCCAAAGATGACGATGATTCAGTCGGCGGGGTGGTGAAGCTGGAGATTTTGGGGCTGCCGGCGGGGCTGGGCGATCCGGTGTTCGGCAAGCTCGACGCCCGGTTGTGCTCGGCGATTATGACGCTTGGTGCGGTCAAAGGAATCGAGGTCGGCAAAGGTTTTGCCTTAACAAAAATGCGCGGCAGTCAGTCCAACGATAATATGGCCGACGGCGGGTTTGTCAGCAACAACGCCGGCGGCATTACGGGCGGCATTTCCACCGGTCAGCCGGTCGAATTGCGGATTGCCGTCAAGCCGACCTCTTCGATTGCCCGTCCGCAAACGACGATTGACCTGGACGGTCGAACCAGGCCGATTGAAACGCACGGCCGACACGATCCGTGCATCGTGCCGCGGATCATTCCGGTCATTGAGGCGATGGCGGCG
>DSDR01000291.1 GCA_011048645.1 Phycisphaerales bacterium | reverse complement strand
GATCGTGAGATTCAGACAAATTGGTCAACTCCGCCGGCCAGTAATTCGTTTCGGTGTTGATGTTGACGGTGTATTTACTGCCCCACGGCGGGGTGCGCGACTCGTTCCAGACGCCTTGCAAATTGGCCGGCTGGGAGCCGGGACGACTGGAGGCGATGAGCAAATACCGGCCGAACTGAAAATACAGCGCCGCCAGGTGCGGATCATCGCCGCCTTTGAATCGCCGCACACGCTCATCGGTATCCCAATCGGCCGCCTCGGTGCGCCCCAAGTCGATATCCATCCGACGAAACAGCGCCTGATAATCGGCCAGATGACGCTGTTTCAGTTGGTCATACGACAGATTCCGCACGCCGTTGAGAATGCGGCGGCAGCGTCGAGCCGGCTCGGCGGAAATGTCAGCGTAATTGACATAGTTCGTTGCCGCCGCCAGCACAAGCACGACACGGTCAGCGCCGGTAACAACCGCCCCTTCGTCTGAAATCTCGACGCGTCCGCCGTCAGTGCGAACATGCAGCCGGGATTCAAACGTCATACGGCTTTCGGTCTGGTTTTCATGGCGTTGGCTGACGCGCCCTTTCAAACCCAGCACATCCGCTGCGGCGGCAAACTGTTCGCTGCCGCGATGCGGGCTGGTCAATGTCGCCTTAAAGGTCAGCGCCCCCGGCGTATCGGCGGACAACCGCACCACAATGACCCGTCCCGGATAAGAGGCAAACGCCTCGCGTGTGTAGCGCACGCCGCCGACGGAATACGTTACGCCGGTCAGGGCCGTATCCAGGTCCAGCCACCGGCGATAATCAGAGACTTCGTCGTGGCCGCCAAAGGCCAGATTCAGATCGCCGAACGGCATAAATGAACACTGTCGCAACGGGTCGCTCATAAACCGTTCCATCGCCAACTGCTCGGCTTCGCGCTGCTTGCCCTCAAACAGCAGTCGCCGCAACTCAGGAAGCACTTCGACCGCGCCGGGGTTCTGGTAATCCTGCGGCTGGCCCGTCCAAAGCGTATCCTCGTTAAACTGAATGCGTTCCTGTGCCGTACGCCCAAAGACCATCGCTCCCATATGACCGTTGCCGATGGGCAGCGCCTCGACCCATTGGTCAGCGGGTTTGTGATACTGTAATACCCAGTAATCCAGACGTTCCGGTTGAACCGAGTTGACCGCCGTGATCTGTTGGCACCCCCATAAGGTGGCCAGCGCCAGACAACAGAACCTTGCCATCCATCGTCTTCGATTCATAACAAACTCCCGACAGAACATAACCATCATTGACATTGATTGAGCAAATGCAGCAGCGGCAGCGGACGATCCGTGCCCTCGACAAAGGCCGGACGCGCGGCCCACGGCGTCACACTGGCAACACCGGTCAGATCCATCCAATACTGCAACCGAGTCACCGGCAAATCCCAGGTCATATGGAAGTGATTGGCCGGGGCGTATTGCTTGTATTCCAGCATACTGGCATATTTGGGCACGACAAAGGTATGCGGCCAGTTCCAGTTGGTCAGGTTGCACATCGCCTTTTCCAGCTTGGCCGGGACCGATGTCGTGTAAGCCTCGTCCCAGATAAGACTGAAACGATTGTTCTGCCCGCAAAAGGCCACTCGCCCGGCGATGCCGCTGATGCCGGCCGGGGTCATAAAGGTCACGCTGTTGCCCCCGCCGGGAAAATATCCCTCGTCGGCCAACGGCATCTGAATTTTCTTCATGATCTCCTTGACCGATGCGCCGGGGCTGGCGGCCCAGTCAAAGGCCGCACTGCCGGAGTTATCGCCATCGACCAGACCCTTGATGATATAATCGGCCTTCGGGCTGACCTTGACGCCGGTCTTTTCGGCCAGCGCCTTGATTTCCCAGCCTTCCCAGACCTTGCGAAAATCCATAAACAACGGCGGATTACCGCCGGACAGCCACGTAAAGAACAACATCGTCAGCAACCCCTGCATATCCGCTTCGGTCGCATACGGCAGCGGCGCCTTGGGGCCATTGTGATCAAAGGTGCTGTTAAACATCGACTCCATAGCATCGGCCACCGGAAGCGGCAACCCGCGCGGATCGCTGCCCCACTCCAACTGACTCATAAACCCGCCGCCGACCGCATTCAGATCGCGCATCAGGTCGCGATTGATCAGGTACATCGCCAAGGACTGGTCAAACCGCTTGCTGTCGGCCTCGGTTTTTAACTCCAGTCGCTTGCCCACATGCTCATCAAACCAGCAGCGCAGCGCCTTGAGTTCTTTTTTGTCATACGCGCCCTTGTTCAGCATATCGGCCAGCAATTTCATATCCAGCCGGGTGATTTCCACGCCGAAAGTCCGGCGTGTGGGAATGATGTGCGCCAGCGCCGTTTCCATCCCCATCGAATCATGTCCGAAGACCATCACACGCCGGCCGCGCAGCGCGACCGCGGTAACCGCCGCATAGCACCAGTCAATCAGCGCCGTTGCGGTTGCCTTGCTCATCTTCGGATTCAGTCCCGTGTCCGGCCAGTTGCCGACATTCAGATGCACCAGCCGACCGGACTGGCTAATCGCCCCGGCCAGCGCGTGCGCATAGACCACGCCGGGCTTAGGACCGCTGTTGCCGCAGGTAATGTTCAGCGGGGTCTCTTTGGGAAACTGCTGCAATACCGAAATCCCCGTCAACTGCGGAAACGCCCACGTATCCGGAGCACAAACCAGAATGTTCACACCGGCCTGACGAAACTGCTGTGCGACAATATCGGCCTGCGCTTCGCCGTCCACCAGCACATCGGAATAAACCACCGGAACCGGCTGCTTGTCCGGCATGACCACCTGCCCGCTAATGGTATCGGCCACCATCGCGGTAATGTTTTGGGCACGTTTTCGGCTGTTCGCATCGACGCGCGGATCACACGGTGAAAATACGCCGATCACCGGCACACGCGGCACGGCTTTGGAAAACGATTCAAGACGTGATGCATTTATTTTTGCGGCCATAGACAACCCTTTCAAAAAAAATACCTAAAAGTTGGTTCAATGCATTCTGAAACCATAAAAGCAAAGCGGGATAATTGCCATAGAATATTTATCGTTTTGATGGATTTTTCACAGGTTCGGAGGTAAACTGTCTGTATGGAAAGACTGAAAAAAATCCTGGATACTATGGAAATCGATATCCTGAATATCGAATACTGTCGCGTCGGAAAGGAATGGAATTACCGCAACGTCAACAATCCCTACTCACGCATTTATCTGGTAACAGAAGGCGGCGGGACGGTTACCCATCACGACCAAACATTCGATCTGCAACCCGGCGGGCTGTATCTGATCCCCTGCTTTACGCACGTGACGATGCATTGCCCGGACTCGTTTGCGCACTATTATATCCACTTTACGACACGCATCGAGACCGGACTGGATATTCTTTCGATCTTCAAATGTCATTATCAGGCCTCAGCCCACCGGCGCCACATCAGTCCGGCCCTGTTTGACCGGCTGCTGGAGCTAAACCCAAACCGAGCACTTTTTGAATATGACGCCCGAAAACCCATCTACCCCCGAGCGCTTGATTGGGCCCATCGGCTCGATCAAAAGAAAACCCCGGCCAATTTGCTGGAGACCAACGCCCTGCTGCGGCTGCTTTTGGCGGAGTTTTTCAGCGATTATGATTCCCCGCAAACCGTCAACACGATGTACGGACTGACACGATTTCAGCAGGTGTTGGAGTATATCCGCTGCCATCTCCAGGAACCGCTGACGATTCGCCAACTGGCCGAAGTCGCCAAGCTGAATCCGACCTACTTTTCCAATCTGTTCAGTCGTTATATGGGCGTTTCCCCCATCCGATATATCAACAAACGCCGCATTGAAGAAGCCCAAAAACTGCTGCTCAGCACCGATCAAACCCTGTATCAAATCGCCTGCGAGGTGGGGTTTTCGGACGAGTACTATTTCTCTCGCGTGTTCAAGAAAATCGTCGGCCTCGCCCCCGATCACTACCGCCGACAAGAGATGCATTTTCATGCGATGTAATCATTCCAAAACCAAATTTTTCACACTAAAATCTATTTTTTTTGAAATCAGGACTTGTTTTTTTGTGAACAGCGGGTATAGTAAATGACAATTTCGCGGGTGTAGCTCAGTGGTAGAGCGTCACGTTGCCAACGTGAATGTCGTCGGTTCAAATCCGATCACCCGCTCTGAAAATGTGACGCCAATGGCGTTAAAACCTTGTTTCGCAAGAAGTTAAGTCTTTTTTCGAAACACAAATTATAGCTTTTGCGAGGTACCGGCTACAGGTAGTCCGGCGCAGGTCGCTTAAGCGTTTGAAAAAGCCTTCGGGCTTATTTGGATGCTTCGGTCGGCGCGAAAAGCCGGCCGATTTTGTTTTGTGCTTGTTTTTGGCATCAAACCCCGAATCAGGAGAGTAAAGCGATGACCGACGAAAAAATCGAAAACGCAGAAAATACGGAACCGTCCACCGAAGAAAAGACCGCTGACGAAATTCAAAACATCGTCACGGTATCCGACGCCGGGCCGTGCAAAAAAAAGATTGAAATCGAAATTCCGGAGCAGAAAATCCGCGACTCTCTGGATAAGAAGTATCAGGATCTTCGCAAGGTCGCTGAGGTGCCCGGTTTTCGCAAAGGCCGTGCTCCGCTGCGGTTGATCGAAAAACGCTTCGGAAGCGACATCACCAACCAAACCAAGCTCGAATTGATTGTCGAGGCGGCCGAGGCGGCGGTCAAAGACAACAAGCTGGAGACCCTGGGCGATCCGGATATTGACCATGAAAAGATCGAAATGCCCGAAAAAGGCCCGATGAAATTTGATTTTGAAGTTGAAATCCGACCGGAATTTGAACTTCCCGACCTGGATGGCATTCCCCTGAGCAAACCCAAGACAGAAGTCACCGATCAGATGGTCGATGAACAGTTGCAGATGCTTCGCCGTCGGGCGGGTGTCTGGGCGCCGAAAGATAAACCGGCCGAACCGGACGATCAGATCATCGCCGATGCGGTTCTCACCGTCGAAGACCAGCACGAACGCGACAAACGCGATAACCTCGAAATCACCGTCCGCAAAACCGCCTTTGTCGCCGGGATTCCCATTGAAGATTTCGACCAATTGATCAAAGACGCCAAACACGGCGATACGCGAAAGACCACCGTCCAGGTGCCTGCGACTTACTACAATGAAGACTACCGCGGCAAAAAAGTGGATGTGGAAATCACCGTCAAGGAGGTCAAAGTCCTTGAACCGGCTGAGCTGGACGAAGACTTCTTGTCGCGATACGGCGCATCCGATGAAAACGATCTGAAAGAGATGCTTCGCGAGCAGTTGGAAATGCAGGCCGAACGCGAGGCACAGTCCGCCATGAGTGAACAAGTGTACGCCTACCTGCGGGACAAGGTTGAACTGGAACTGCCGGAAGCGGTCGTGGCCAGCCAGTCATTGTCCATTCTCCAGCGTCAATACTCCAATATGTTGATGCAGGGCCTGTCGCGTGAGCAGATTGACGAGCAGATGGATCGGCTTCGCGCCTCCTCGGATCAGCAGGCCAAAGAACAGCTCAAGATGTTCTTTATTATGGACAAACTGGCCGACAAGCTGGATGTGTCGGTTTCCGAGGAAGAAATCAACAGCCACATCGCCTATGTCGCGGCGGTTCGCGGCCGTCGGCCGGAGCGCATGCGTGAAGAATTGGCCCGCGACGGTTCCCTGAGCCAATTCATTCTGCAGGTTCGCGAGCAAAAATCCATTGAACAAATCCTTGAAAAAGCGAACATCGTCGAAGAAGATACCAGCGAAAAAAAAGAAACAAAGAAGACCGGGAAGAAAAAATCCGCTGAAAAGACCGATGCAACCGACAACGATGAGAAAAAAACAGACACGGCCTCGGACACCGACAGCGAGCGTAAGAAAACCGCTGCAAAACGTAAAAAGAAGGAAGACTAAGGCGTTTGATTAAACCGTGTTGGATAATAACAAAGGCCGACGGGAAACACCCGCCGGCCTTTTTTCTGATTTCTGAAAACGCCCGAAAATTGCATTTTTAGTTGCAGATTTTGACACCGCGAATGACGGCGCCGTCCTGATTGCGGCCGATAAATGACGTGCCGGTCGGCTCAATGATGCAGCGGTCAATTGAGGTGCTTTGTCCCTGGCCGGGCCAGGTCAGCATTATCTGATTATTTGCCACACTCCAGGACGCTCGGCGATGATTGGCGATCCGCCCGCCGGGAATCAGATCGATGATCCGCTCCGGGCCGTAATCGATTGAGACACGCCAGCTTCCCACCAATGACTCGGCGGTGAAACGGCCGTCATAATCACGGGGAGGATTGGCCGTATTTATGGGCTGCCCGACCACCGGCCAGCCGTCTTGTGTCCAGTACATCGGTCGAATCTGCAAAATGCGATGGCTATCGAGATGGCAGGTGTCATAGGTATGATGCACAATAAAATCGCCTTTTTCACTTTGCAGAACAGAGTTGTGTCCCGGCCCGCGCCAGTTGTCATTATTGGCCAGAACCAGCGTGCCGCCGCCCTGGGTCATCGGCTTGTCGTTGAAATCGACATACGGCCCTTCGGGCTTTCGGGATCGGCCGACCATCACCTTGTAGGTGCTTTCGGCGCCATTGCAGCAGGAGTCAAATGAAACAAACATATAATAATATTCACCACGGCGAATCAAAAACGGCGCCTCAACGGCCCGCGAGCCCGTCAGACGTGTGGCGACGGTGGGGTAACGCTCGGCCTCGGCCGTAAACTTGCCCGTGTCGGGGTTGATCTCGGCGAACTTGATGCCGCCCCAATGCGACCCCCACACCGCATACGCCCTGCCGTCGTCGTCCTGAAAGACGGCAATGTCAATGGCGTTAAAATCATCCCGATCCGGAGACGATTCGACCACCAGTCCCAAATCCGTCCATTGATAATCGGGCGAAGCCGGGTCAAGCGTCGCATTGACCGCCACGCCGGTAACCGAACGCTGACTGCCGAATGACGAGACACTGTAATAAGCGTAGTACTTGCCGTTGAGTTTGACAATATGCGGCGCCCAGATGCCTTCGGTCGGCGGAATGGCCCGCTTGGCCCAGTCCGGAACCGGTTTGTCAAACACACGATCGATCTCTGTCCACGAAACCAGATCGTCGGAACGATAAATCGGCAACCCGGTACCGGTGGCGAAGATATAAAACCGTCCGTCATCGCCTTCAATGATCGTTGGATCGGGCATCCCCTGCAGGACGCCTTCCACAGCCAGCGTACTGGAAATCGACCACGCAAAGGTCATTAGCAGAATAAGTGAAGCGATTGATTTCGACATTTCAGGTCTCCTAAATAAGTTAGACGCTCTCGACACCTTGTTCACACGTTGACCATCCTATTCCAAATGTTCGCAAAATCAATATTTTTTTGTTTTTTTCCGTCTTTACTGTCATAAATCAGATCCGGCAAATTTTTTTTCTATTTTTATGAAGGGTGTGGTAACATAAAACTCAGTCAAGCGTCATACCCTTTGAAGACAAGACGTTTGCGATTGAGGTGTTATGGCCATAAACCCCGTCATTTTGCAGCTTACATGGGACCGGTCGCTGGTTGAGTCCGTCGATCAAAGCCAGCGATGGATTCTCTCGGCCATGCAGGCCAACGGCCCGGCCTTGGTCCGGCTGCTGTGGCGGATACTGGGCAACGAAACGGACGTGTGCGACGCCTACCAGGATCTATTCGTCCGGCTGGCCAACATGACCCCCGATCAAAAACCGAAACAGATTCGCGCCTATCTGTTCCGCGCCGCCGCCAATCTCGCCGTGTCGATGCTTCGTCGCGAAAAACTTCGTCGAGAATCTATGATGCGTCTGCGGTCCGATCAGCACGACAGTTACGAAACGGATCCGGGCGGTGATCTGGACACACGCCGGATGCAGCAACAACTGAGAAACGCCATCGCCCGGCTGCCCGACTATCTTGGCGATGTGGTGGCGCTGCGCGACTTGGGCGAAATGCCCTACAGCGATGTGGCCCGTATTCTGGGCATCACCCCGGGCGCCGCCCGGGTCTATCGACATAAAGCAATCCAGCTTCTGGCCGTGTGGCTGAACCAATCGATACATCACAGCGGACAGACAATACAGGATTCCGATCCGATCGGCGAGTTTTGAATTCTGTCTTCTGATGTGAGAAAATAAAAGGTGACGTATGAACGATACACGAGGTCACAAACACTGCAAGCGACTGCGAACGGCTCGACCGGGCTGGTGGTCGGTACTGACAAACCGCCTGACTGAACGGTGCAGGACGCATATTGCAGGGTGTCCGCGCTGTCAGCGGCGTCTGGCACAGATCGGGCGCGTGGATGCCGCGCTGAGTTTGATGCGGATGCAGCCGCAGCCCAAAGACTTGCTTGCCAGAGCCAACACCGCCGCACTGAAATACCTCAAACGGTCTATCCGAGAAACCCCGCGCGCTGAGCGGCTGCGCTGCGTCGTGTCTGAGCCGAGCCGAATGGAAAAAGCCGTCCCCCTTGTGGATCGCCTGGTCAATATGGCGGCATGTTTGTTTATCGTTTTGATGATTCGCAGCGGGCTAACCGACAAAATGTTCGAAATCAAAGAGCAGGGAACCAAAGTGATGCAGTCCTATTACGCCCGCCATTTGGACAACGGATTCGGCGACCTTTATGAAGATATCTTTGGTCAGTCGCCCGACCACACGGCCTAATCGCTTTGACCGATTTGGCCTGTCGGATCACCGGCAAAGATGGAAGCGTCGCCAAAACGCCGACCACTGCCCTCTTTGAATATCCCGCTGTATCGTCTCGCATACGGTGCGATAGGGCTCCTGGCCGCCGCAAAGGGCCTGGCCGCGCGACGCAAAAAGTTTGGCTGCGTCCCAATCCTCCAGCCGGGCGCATATCCAGGCGGCATTCAGCAGTGTCATCGCATCATCATCGTTGAGGCGCAGCGCCTGTTCGAGACACTGACGAGCGCCGGCATATTCGCCGCGCAGCGTCAGGGCCAACGCCAATCCACGAAACGCACGCGGTTCCCGGTGCTCCATCTCCAACGCACGCAAAAAACATTGCGCCGCCCCTTCCGAATCATCCAGTTGCAAAAACATGGCGCCCATCCCCACCAGCACATCCAGATCCGGGACATCCATCTTAAACTCTGCCCAAAGCAGCGATTTGGCCCGGTCGTTTAAGCCCTGACGAATCAGTATCTCGGCCAGACGATACCGCGGCCCGGTCATTCGACCGTCCGAGTTCATCGCCTGCTGATAGCGCTGCACTGCCGCCTCCGTCCGGCCGCGGAGCCGATACACCTCGCCCAAATAAAACTGCGCCGCCGAAAAATGCGGATCAAACTCAAGAATCCGGTTAAATTTTTCTTTGGCCGCCTCAATGTCCCCGCTTTCGAGCAGAAAGACTCCAAAATCCAGCAGCACATCCAAATCGGCCGGATTTTTACGAATCTCATTCAAAAAGGCGGTGTGCGCCTGTTGGCCTTTGCCGCTGACCCAATAGGCCTGGGCTAAACGATATTGAATTTGCGGATGGGAGGGATCAATCTCCGCGGTCTTCTCCCAGCACCAAATGGCACGCTCATATGCCCCTCGAGAAAACAGGGAATTCCCTATATTATAAAAGCACAACGGGCAATCGCTGTGTATCTGCTGGGCCAAATAAAACATCTGCTCGGCCTTCTCGTGCTGATCCATCTCGGTATAGGTAATGATCCGGTTGCAATAGGCCGGCTCAAACAGCGGATCAATCTGTTCCATTCGCTCAAAGACAGTCAGCGCCCGGTCATATTGAGCGGTCCGAGTATAATCCACCCCCAGACAGTTCATCACCTCAATGTCATCGGCCAACAATTCGAGCGCCTTTTCATAGCAGAATATCGCCTTTTCGTATTGCTCCATCCCGTCGAGCGCCAGGCCCATATTAAAATACCAGCAGCCGTTTTCCGGCCCTTTTTCGACCGCTTCGGTCATCTTTTCAAAGGCATGGCGCATCTGACCTTTCTCATAGAGATCAAACGCCTCTTCGGCCAGCAGCTCGGCCTGCTCCCACTCATGACCAAAATACTCTTCCGATTCAAATAGATGATCCATAAATTACCTGTCCCTATCAGTCGGTGTTCAACGACAAAATGACCGTCTGTCACTATTTGGGTATCGGAAAACGGCGACGGGCACTTGCGAACAAGCCTGCAAAAACGACTGCATGTGCAATTTCCCAAAGATTTTTCTGGCAAACCGGTTGATAACCCTTTATAATTCGATAGTTTAAGCGATATGATGCGCGGCGGCTCGCGGATGTCGGTCGCTTTTTTGTGAGTAGGGTATCGACAGCGTCCTATAAATCGTTCATAATAGGACAGCATAAGGTGTGTAAATTGCAGTGGAGTGTCAGGCTTTTGGAACCGGACAGGAGACAAAATCAATGATTCAGGAAATTAAAGGCCATCTGACCGCCGGGCCCCATCGATATGCCATTGTGGTCGGTCGATTCAATGAGTTCATTACGTCCCGACTGCTGGGCGGGGCCATTGACTGTCTGCTGCGCCACGGAGCCGCCGAAGAGCAGATCACCGTCGTGTGGGTGCCGGGTACCATCGAAATCACCGTCGCGGCCAAAAAACTGGCGCAAAGCGGGCAGTATGCCGCCGTGATCTGCCTCGGTGCGGTCATACGCGGCCAGACGAGCCATTATGATTATGTGTGTCAACAGATTTCGCGCGGCGTCGGCACCATCAACTACGAGACCGGTGTGCCGACGATTTTCGGCGTGCTGACCTGCGACACCATCGAACAGGCTGTCGAGCGGGCCGGCGCCAAACAAGGCAACGCCGGCGCCAGCGCCGCCCTGGCGGCCATCGAAATGGCCGATCTGATGAGCAAACTGTGAGGAACGGGTCAGGCGCCGACAATCGATTGTGTAAAGGGATTTTACGACGTGACCGTTGATCGCAGAACTCAGGCCCGTGAGTTGACCATGCAGGCCTTATGTCAACTGGATGTCCAGGGCAATGACGTTATGGAGCTGCTTGGGCGTTTTTTTCGCGAGCAGACCGATGACGACTTAACGCTTCAGTTGGCCGAGCAATGGACCAAGGGCGCATGGCAGCTTGTCGAGGAATGCGACAGCATCATTACCCGTGCGGCCATTCGATGGAAATTGTCTCGGCTTTCGCACGTAGATCGCGCGATTTTGCGGATGGCAGTCTATCAGTTGTGCTACTGCCACGACATTCCCTGTAAAGTCGTCATCAATGAAGCGATTGAAATCGCCAAAAAATACAGTTCCGAACAGGCGCCGCGGTTTGTCAACGGCGTCCTGGACGCCGTTTTGAAAACGCTCAAACAACACGAAACCCCGTCGATTTCCGAGGAGGCAACATAATCGGTGCGAACGATAGCGGTACTCAACCAGAAAGGCGGAGTCGGCAAAACGACGACAGTGGCCAATGTCGCCGCCGCGTTGTCGCTGACCGGTGTTCGAACACTGGTTATCGATCTGGACCCGCAGGCGCATTTGACGATTCATCTGGGCGCCGACAGCGAGACCGACGCGCCGGGCGTCTATGACGTGCTGACCGGCTCGGCAGATATCGGCTCGGCGGCCATCCCGGTGCGGGAAAATCTGTGGGTTCTGGGCGCCAGCATCAATCTGGTCGGGGCTGAAAGCGAACTGGTCAACGAAGTGGGCCGGGAAATCATTCTGCGCAAGGCCCTGGATCATATCCGCGGCCAGTATGATTATGTGCTGATTGACTGTCCGCCGTCGCTGGGACTGCTGACGCTTAACGCGCTGGCGGCGGTGACTGAAGTACTGATCCCCGTTCAGCCGCATTTCCTTGCGCTGCAGGGATTTAGCCGTTTGCTGCAAACGATCGCGCTGGTTCAGTCGCGAATCAATCCGGCCCTTCAGGTCACGGCGATTGTGATGTGTATGTTCGACAGCCGCACGAGTCTGTCCTCGGAAGTCCGCGAAGATATTGACAAATTCCTCCGCAGCGCCCGCGACAGCGACGCACCGTGGTCAAAGGCCACGATTGTGCCCGTTCATATCCGACGAAACATCAAACTGGCCGAAGCGCCCAGCTACGGCAAGACGATTTTTGAGTATGAACCGACGTGCAACGGTGCGATTGACTATATGGCCATGGCCGATTGGCTACTGACCGGAACCCTTCAACAACCGCACTCACTGTCAGCTCACGCAGATCACGCGCCATCTGAGCCGCCGCCCCATACCGAAACGGAAGAACATGAGGGGTAAAAAGAAAAGACTGCTCCGTGGATGAATTATGAAGCAGCCTTTATGGGACAGATCGCATCACTGCGATCGTGATTTTCAGTATTATTATCAAGCAATTTTACATTTTGTCAAGAAAGTTTTTTGAAAAAAGTTCAGGCGTTTTTTGATTTGCAGGGTCAATAAGAAAAGTCGGCATGGAAATGGGAATACAGCGGCCGATTCGGAACCGCTCAATCGCGCGTCAGAGACCAGGGATCTTCCAGCGATTCGGCGATACAGCTGAGAAATTCGGCGGCGTAAAATTCATCGACGATACATTGATCAAACGCCAGCGAAACGTACATCTTTTTTCGCGTGACAAAGCCGTTTTCAATCGGCGCCACCACATCTTCAATGTTGCCGATGGATACAATCCCGAGGGCCGAAGGCGGACTGATGGCGTAAAATGATTCGATGCCGTACATGCCCAGTCCGGTCAAAACGATGTTCGCCCCGTCAAAATCGTCAGGCAGCAGCTTGTTGGCGCGGGCTTTTTTCAGCAGGGCTTCACTTTCGGCGGCCAGTTGCGGTAAATTCTTATGTTCCACATCCTGCACGACGGGAACGACCAACCCCTGCGGCGCAGCGACGGCAAACCCGACGCCAATCTGTTCGCTGATCTCAAGGAACCGCCCGTCTTGGCTGAACGCCGCGGCCATCAGCGGATAAGCGGCAATCGCCCGCGCAATGGCACAGATGAAAAAATCCTGCGTTGTAGCCCTGACCTTGACCTGTTTGCAGTAGGCTTTGCGCATACGGGTCAGCTCCGTCAGGTCGGCCCGAACGGTCAGATAAGCACTGGCCTTGGTCCGCTTGGACTGAAGCATATAGCGACCAATCAGTCGCTGAATCCGCGTCAGCGGCAAGCGGTCAGGATTGCGGGATTCTGTCAACAGCGTATCCTCCGAGAGACGGTAACCCTCTCAGTCCGGAAAAATAAACCGGTATTGTAGCGAGCACACCTCAGGATTCAAGGACAAAACCACAAAACAATTGCCATTTCAGGCAGTTTCACACCCAAAATAAGATAAATCAACCTTTTACCTGTTGACACACCATTGACCAGGCGGTAAGATACGCCCCTTTGCCGATGTGCATACAGATGCGTTGATATGAACCTTTCTGAAAACAGGAGAATCGGAATCAATGACCAAAGTAACCTTGATTACAGGCGACGGAATTGGACCGGAAATCGCGGAAGCGACGCGGCGCTGTATTGACGCCACCGGTGCGGCGATTGAATGGGATGTACAGCGTGCCGGCGTGGACGTGATGGAAACCGCCGGAACCCCCCTGCCGGAAGCGACGCTCGAATCGGTCAAAGCCAATAGCGTCGCCCTGAAGGCTCCGATCACAACCCCGGTAGGCACGGGATTTCGCAGCGTCAATGTGCATCTGCGGCAATTGTTCAACCTCTATGCGTGTGTGCGGCCCTGCAAGAGCTACAAGGGCGTGCGCAGCAAATATGACAATATCGATCTGGTCGTGGTGCGCGAAAACACCGAAGATTTATACGCGGGCATCGAATACGAAAAAGGCTCCCAGGACGCCCTGGAACTGATCGACTGGCTCAACGCCCACAGCAGCCGCCCAATCGGGCCGAATACCGGCATCAGCATTAAACCGATTTCGGTCGAAGGAACGGAACGCATCGTTCGGTTCGCCTTTGAATACGCCCGCAGGATGGGACGCAAAAAAGTTACGTCGGTGCACAAGGCCAATATTATGAAATTTACCGATGGACTGTGGCTGGACGTCAGCCGGCAAGTCGCCAAGCATTATACGGATATCGAATTTGAAGACCGCATCGTCGATAATATGTGTATGCAGCTTGTGCAGAAGCCCGAACTGTACGATGTGATTGTTTTGCCGAATCTGTACGGCGATATTCTCAGCGATTTGTGCGCCGGGCTGGTCGGTGGACTGGGGATGGCGCCGGGCGCCAATATCGGCGAAAAAGGGGCGATCTTTGAGGCGACTCACGGCAGTGCGCCGAAATACAAAGGGCTTAACAAGGTCAATCCGGTCGCCCTGATCCTCAGCGGTGTGCTGTTGCTGCGGCACTTGGGGATGATGGATGAGGCCGACCGGCTGGAAAACGCCATCGCGGCGGTCATCGAAGAAGGCAAATCCGTAACGTATGATATGAAGCCTGACCGCAACGACCCGACCGCCGTGGGAACACAGGAAATGGCCGACGCGATTATCGCGAAAATCAAGGCCGGGCGATAACGCTTGGCCGCGGCGGCGACCGCCTTTTAAGGGATGGTCTGCGTGAATCAGAAAACGTTTCGACAACTGCTTAGCGGCGCTGACAGGCG
>DSDR01000008.1 GCA_011048645.1 Phycisphaerales bacterium | reverse complement strand
CGCAACTGCCCGTCCACCAGTACCCAGAAATCCGCCCCGTAACACTTCGGCGCCGAATCGCTGACGCCGATCTTGCTTTGAAAACGGGCTATCCTGGCGCCCGGAACGTGGGAACTGAACCGGCTCAGGTCAAACGTGATGCCGGCGTTTGAATGCAAGAGAATCGACGGATTGTTCGCCTGTGAATAATTCACATCACCCAGCAAAAGCGGGAACTGCGTTTCCATATCAGCAAGGCTGATGGACGAAGGCGTGTTGACGATATCTGCAAAGAAATAGCCGCTTGTCGGCGGACACTCGGCAAACCGATGGCCGACCGACGAAATAATCTGGTCCGTTTCACCATTCGGCACAAAGACGCCGTCGATAAATTCATTGGTCGGGACCGGAACAAACACATTGGTCCGTCGTCGCGTACTGTTTTCGCCGCTGCCAAACAAACCGGTGGCAGGATCAACGCCGACATCCTTACGGCCTGTTCCGAAACCGTCGCCATTACCGACCACATCGGCCAGGTTGATCTCTGTCCGCCCCCGCCACCGCTGCCTCGTTCGGGAATCAATGTCATGAGTAAACGCGTCGCCGCGCAGCGGAATGTCTTTGACCGTTTGTCCGGTCGAATCCACACGCAGGGCACGTCCGGCGAATACCTCGGTTGTGGTTCGCGGAAATTGACTCTGTCCGGCGATCAGCAGGGTCTTGCCCTTGAACATGTGCAGTTCGGTTTGGCCCTTTTGCTCGACATAAACCCCGAACCGGGTTCCAAGATCGATAATCTTCGAGTTGGGCGTCTGTACCGTAAATCCATTGCCGCGTTCGGATACCGAGGCAAAAATCCGTCCGTGATGCAGAATGATTTCATCGGGGCTGGTCAAATTGAATCGGGCGGGCGCTTCCAGAACGAGATGGACCCCCTTGTCCGATTCAATCTTGAGGATTCCCCGCTGCAATTCAATCGGTTCCGACGAAGCCGTCAGCCGCACCCCCTTTTGCGGCGACAGCGGCGATGTCCATTGCGTATCGAGTGAATCGACCAATGTAGCGACTTCATACGAGTTGCGCGGATTCAGCACCACATACGTTATCAGCAGCAACAGCGCCGCCAGAGACGTAATAAATGTAATGACCGACAATCGTGAGACGTGGTGCGGTACTTTTTCCACGTGGGCTTTGGTAACCGGCATGGCGAGCTCCGAAGACGGCATCACGGCCGCCTCGGCAGTGTTTTCATATTCGGCCAAAACCCGCAGCATATCCAGGGTAACAGTCGGAGCAGCCGCAGGGTCAATCACACAGGATCCGAGGCGGGCGGCGGACTGAAAATTGCATAAATCCGTACACAGATACACATAGTCCAGATAATACTCTCTGGCCCAGGGATACTGTTCGAGCATGTGATTCAGATCGGCAAACTGTTTCTTTGTTAGTACGCCGTCGCGCAAGGCGCCGCACAAGTGCATCAGGTGATTAAGCTGTTCGGGCCGAACGGTCACAGCGTCCCTCCTTCCGCCAGAGTTCGGCGTATGCACAACAACAACTTAGTATGAATTTTATTCAAAAGACGATACAACACGTGCAGTTCTTTGCCGGTTTGCTGCGAAACACTCTTGGTCGAACCGCCCGGCCGATACCGCAGCTCAATAAGCATCTGTTCGTTGGAATTGAGCTTGTCAAGACACTGTTTCAAAGCCGACAGCCGTTCATCGAGGTTGGCGTCTCGGGATACGCTCAATTGGGCCAGCGACTCCATTGCCGCTTCGCTGAAACAAAGTTTGTCTTTTTTCCGGGTTTTGCAGTAATTCAAGACCTGATTATGCGCAATTCTCATCGCCCAGGCGGGGAAATTGGTACCGCGTTCGAACTGATCGAATTTTGCCCACAGTACCGACGCGGTTTCCTGGATAATATCATCCACATCCGACCAGTTCGGAACCAGCGCGCGTACATAGCCGTACAGCCGCCGCTCATTGGTCAGATACAGCTTGATAAAAAGCTGATAATCCTCCGATTTCCGGTTTTTACCGTCCTTCAACATCGACAAATCCAAATCATCCAAGTTGGTATTCTCTTTGTGATGATCTCGGCTAACGGGATATGGAAGATTGGCTAAAAAATTTACACAATTTTTTCATAATCTTGCAAACGTCAAACAACTTAACCCAGACTTTGTCCCCCTTTTGTTTCGGTGCGCAGCGCAACAACCCGTGTGCCGGTGGTTTGCCGGAGCCTGCAGACGGGCATCATATTATGATATTAAGTGCCCGAAAACTCTAATAATTTTCGGCTCGGCTAACGCCCTGCGAGCACATCTGCATCCGGACGTTCCTGCGGGATAAGACGCACCGGGCCGAGTAGCCCGGATTCGCGAAGCGGCCAGTCCGAGGCGTCAAAGGGGCGATAATCAATGTTCACCACGTTGATATCCTGAAAATACTTCCAGTTGACCTCTCGCCGATCCAGATCGCGAACGCGGTTGGCCGGCAGATTGGTCACTTCAACGATCAGCGTGTTTTTACCGGCATGAAGCAGCGATGCATCAAACTCAATCGCGTAAGGCTCGCAGATCAGCGTTCCCAGACAAACACCATTCAAATACACCTTCGCACTTTCACAAACTTGCCCTAAGTCCAGCCGCCAGGAATCGGCTGTATCGTTCGGTGGGTCAAACTCAAGGGTGTATCGCGCCGTTCCGGCAAAGCGTTGGGCCTGCTCGTGATCGCGCTCTGTCCAGCTTGTCAGTTCAGTGGTTTCAAAAGCCTGGGGCAAAGTCGGACCGCCGTCGATGAACTCCACATTCCACGTGCCTTGCAGGGCGAACGATGAGCCGGCCTGTCGCGTGTACGGCCATAACGGGCCGGTCAGCTCGGCATCGGCGAAGGTTCGCAAAATCAACGATTGGCCCGGCTGCATCTGAAGATAGACTTGTGTACGGCCATCCGACGTTTGCCGCACGGCCGATAGCCCTATGCGGTGTTCAAACATCGGATCCATCAAGACCGCCGAGCGGGCCGTGCGCGCCAGTGTGATCCATCCATCCAGCGGCTCATCGCCAAGGTGAGCCAGAAAATAATGATGTCCCTTTGAATGGCTGCGGCGTACCATTCGCAGCCCGTTGTCAACTGCCGTCTCGCGCCGCAGGCCGGCGGCATCGAGCATCTTTTCAAAATCGCCGACCAACACCTGACCGGAACCGATCGGCCGCCGCCAAACCGAATCACGTTGCGGCTCAAAATAGTCCAGCGTCTGAAGAAGCCGCCGCAATGCCCGGCGGCGATTGCCAATATCAGACAGCCCCGGAACATCCTGCGGCGGCGCGTCAACAAACAGCACTGTCGCCCCCTGGCGCGCCAGCGAAAGCACGTTCTCAAGCGTCGCCGGCGACATCACACGACACGGCGGCACAACGACCACCTGATAGCGACCGCTGCCAAGCTCAACAGCGTCTTCGTCCCAGCGGGCCTTGCTCAACAAACGATCTGAGACATAATCGGCCGGATAGCCTTTTTCCCAGAGCGTCGTTGCCGCCTGATAAAACGGCGACGTCCAGAGCCACTTGTCCTGATTGTGTATCGTCAGCGTCATCATCAGGCCTTCATCGGAATGCCACAAATCATCCAGCGGCCAATAGAGCAGCACATCATTGTCGGGCCGGCCGGATTGCAGAATCGATTGACACCGCGTGACATAAGCGTTATAGGCCGGCAGGTCTTTCCACAATCCGCCGGTCGGCCCCATATTTACCGACGCATAAAACTGCCACCCCGGCCAGGGGGCGTCCTGCGGCGAGTAGGGAATCCCGTGGAAAAACAGATGGTTGACGCCGCCCAGAAACAGCAGGTCGGTGGCCGCTTTGATCTCGGCCAGCGACGTTTGAAAGTGCTCGCCCAGCCAGGTAAAGGACTCGGATGAGGCATAGGGTCTGCCCGTCAAATGCGCCGCGGAAGAACTGAATTTGAGCATTGGAATCTGCCGCTGATCGACCGTGCGGAAGATTTCGGTCTCCGGAATATCGGCCGCCGCATATAAATCAATCAGATTGGCCGGTGCGCCGTGTGCCTGATTGCGCGACAGGCCGCCATATCGATGACACCACTGCGTCCACTGTCCAATGTAGGCAATATGCAGATCGGACATCGTTCGGCGGTAATCGCTTTTGACGCGGGCGGCCACGTCCCTGTCGCCATCGCCGAACAGCGCTTCGATATGATCGCGTACGTCATAGCCGCGCAACGTCTTAAACGCCTCAAAGAAATCGCGCGTCCACGTGGCGTTGTAATACTCGAATGAATCGTGAAAGTGACCGCGCGGCATCGGCGCGTCAAAATGCTCAAACGCCTTGTCAAAAACGCCCAGATACTGCTCCAAAGCCGTCGTCGAATATGGATCGAGTACATAGCCTTCGCCGCCGGGCGCAGCGCGTTTGACGCGCTGGACGCGATGGCGAACACCAACGGCGTAAATGACCCACTTGCCCTGCGGCGCCTGCCAGTCCAGACGGCGACCGCTGACCTTGTCGGTTACATCGATTCGCTGTCCTTCGCTTGAGACCGCCAATACATACCGCATCGGCATCGCGGCCAACGGCTGCTCAAGACGGCCGCCGTTTTCCAGTTCATAGCGATTCAGCGACACGGCGGCTGAGGTTGTCTCGTCGGTTACGCCGATGCCGCCGAACGGCCAGCCGGTTCCGGTGGTCAAATCCACTCCCAAGCCAAGACGCTCGGCCTGCTGTGTGGTATGAGCCAGCATGTCCATCCAGCGGGGTGTGAGAAAGTCGATGTGCCGATCTTCGTAGCCCTTGACGCCGTAGATCGGACAAATCTCCACACCGCCCAGGCCGCCCTGCCTAAACTGCGTCAGTTGCGCCGTCAGATTCTCTTTATCCACTGCGCTGCCCAGCCACCACCATCGCGTCCAGGGACGATTCTCCTTGGTCGGCGTCGGCCAGGCCAGCGACGCCGTCTTCTCGGCGCCGGCTTGCAGCGGCGGGAACAAGCGGATCGAGGTTGGCGCATCGCGATCGCAATCCAGCCGTCCGTCCTGATACTGAAGCTCGACGACCTGGATCGAACTGCGGCGCTGTTCGGTTGTATCTTTGCCGGCATCCGCCCCGCGCCGCCCCGGGTGCGTAAAATAAAACAGATACGCCCGGTCGCCGCTGACGACCACGTCAGCATGGCCGCCCTTGACCTGATCATCCGGCCCGGCGCCGGGGGTTTCAAGCAGATTGTGCGGCTGGCGCGTCCAGTCCGCGCCGTCCTTGGAGCGATAGACACCCAGCCCCCGCCAGACGTCAACAATCATCCAGTACCACCCCTTCCATTTGAATACCTTCGGCCCTTCGCCCGGACGGTCGCCGATGACCTTGCCCTTGTCCTGCCAGACAAACAGATCGGGGCTTTCGGCGTAATAAATCGATTTGGCGTCGCGCTCATTATTGTACCACATCCGCCATGTGCCGTTGGGCATCTGAAAAACGCAGGCGTCGATGACCCGGTCGGAGGCCAGATCGAGCGTGGATTGATACGTCCAATCGAACAGATTGTCGCTGGTCAGATGAATGATGTCGCGCGTTCCCGACCAGTCGGTATGCATCCCCGGCACAAACGTCAGATACATATGATACAGGCCGTCGTGGTACACCACGTCCGGCGCCCAGTAGCTAAACTGCCCTTGGCCGTATCGGATATTGGCCTGCCCCCGATACGTCCAGGTCGCTCCGCCGTCGCGGGACATCGCGATCCCGATGGGCGTGCCGTGCACCCAGGACACACCCGGCAGATTCGGGACATTGGCCCGACGATTGGTGTAGAACATAAACCACACCTGCTCATCGCGATTCCAGCACAATACCGGATCGGCCGCCCCGTCATAAATCGGGTCGCGAAACAGCGGCTTGTCGGCAACGCCCCCCTGCGGCCAGGCGAATAAGAAAGCGGGAAAGAAATGAACGCAACTGAATGCAAGCAAAAAGACAGCAAAAAGTGATTTCATCTGTCGGGTTGATTTATCCAGACCCATCTGTGTATTCCTTTCTCGATAAACAAAATCTTATGCTTTTGTTTTCGCAAATTATACCCTCAACGCGTGAATGAGTGAAGTTTTTATTGTCCTTATGCAAGCAGCGACAATTTGTTCCCGCGTGAACAATTCGCTTGATTTCGGGATTCATTTCGTGTAACCTTCGCTAACGGATCGCCGCGATGTTGGCGCAATAAGCGTAAACTTTTTGTTTTTAACAGGTTATGTTTTTCCTTACACGGGCTTGAATGCCTTGAGGATATAAGGTTGTTTTCTGATTGAGAACGGCCTTTTTTTGTTGAAGTCAAGGGATACGGTTTGGGCTGTAATTGAATCAAAATACAGCGGTTGTGGTAAAAAACATCAAAAATAACTGGAAAAATGGTCATTTTGGGCTAAAATTCCACAAATGAAATTTGTACTGATCGATAAAATAATTGCGATTGAGCCGGGCCGATCGCTGACAGCGGTCAAAAGCGTATCGCTGGCCGAGGAATATCTGGCGGATCATTTTCCGATTTTCCCGGTGCTGCCGGGGGTGTTGCTGCTGGAAGGGCTGATTGAATCGGCTTCCTGGCTGGTGCGTCAGCACGGCCGCTTTAATCAGAGTATGGTACTGCTGGAAAACGCACGAAACGTGCGATACAAGAGCTTCGCGGCCCCGGGGATGCAGATTTGCTACACCGTAACGGCCAAAACGATTGAAGAAAATACCAGTAGTTTTTCCGGACTGGGCGTTTGCGGCGACGAGGAGATTGTCGCGGCTCAATTTACGCTGCGGCATTTCAATCTGGCCGAGGAAAACCCGAAAATGGCTCACGCTGACGGCCGGATTATCGAAGCGATGAAAAAGCGTTGGGCGCTGTTAAAGCCTGAAAACTGTATTCAGGACGTGGACAAATAACTTTTAGGTCGGCCGAGAGGCCTGTCCATATTTGAGAGATGAGATTGAGTCTTTAATTTTATAACGGAGGCACACCATTATGGCAATGAGCCGTGAAGAGATTTATGAGCAGGTCAAGGAAGCCCTGGTTGACGCTTTGGGGCTGGATGACGAGGATATTACGCCGGAAGCGACCCTGATGGGCGATTTGGGGGCTGAAAGCATTGATTTTCTGGACATCGTGTTTCGTCTGGAAAAGGCGTTCAATATCAAGGTTCCGCGTGAAGAGCTGTTCCCCGCCGAAGGGGTACTGAACAACCCCGAGTATGTCAGCGGCGGCAAGGTCACGGAAAAGGGACTGGCCGAGCTGCGGGCCAAAATGCCGCACACGGACCTGAGCGAGTTCGAAGCCGACCCGGATGTCAACAAAATCGCCGATCTGTTCACGGTGCAGGCGATTGTGAACTTCATCGAAAGCAAGGTCAACGGCTAAAGAGAGAAAAATCGAAATTCGAATATTGAATTCCAAAACAATATCAAATGACCGAACCCTTGATATTTAAACTATTGTTTGGGTTATTTGGATTTTGGATTTGTTTCGAATTTCGGTTTTCGGTTTTCGGAATTATTTGTATGCGGTGGATATGGATCGACAAGTTTCTGGAGTTTGAGAGCGGCCGACGAGCGGTGGCGCTCAAGAATGTCACTTTGGCCGAGGACCATCTGCACGATCATTTTCCGGGGTTTCCGATCATGCCGGAATGTCTGATGATTGAGGCCATGGCCCAGACGGCGGGTATTCTCGTCGGCGAGTCGCGGCGTTTTGAAGAAAAGGTCATTCTGGCCAAAATCAAGAAGGCGGCGTTTTATCATTATGTTCGACCCGGCGATACCCTCACCCTGCACGCGGAAATCGAATCCATTGCGCCGGAAGCGGCAAGCACCGTCGGTGAAATCCGGCGCGGCGACGAGCTGATCGCGCAAATCAGTCTGATGTTCAGCCATGTGGACAAGAATCTGGCGGGCAAGAAATTTCCCGAAGAGAATTTCGTGTTTACGGATATGTTTCATTCGCTGCTGACCGGTTTTGTCGAAACGCATCCTGAAACGGAGCGGCTGCGATGAGTCGGCGTCGGGTTGTTATCACGGGCCTGGGCGTGGTTTCGCCGCTGGGGCTGACAGTCGGCGAATTCTGGCAGGGTCTGCTCGAAGGCCGCTGCGGTATCGGAGTGATTGGCGCGTTCGACGCCTCTGCGTTTCCGTGCCGGCTGGCCGGCGAGGTACCGGAGTATAAAATTCGTGATTACGTCCCCAAATCCTATCGTAAGGCCACCAAGCTGATGAGTCGGGACATTGAACTGTCGGTTATCGCCGCCGATGAAGCGTTCAAAAACGCCGGCGTAACCACCAAAGCCTCCGACAGCGGCTCGTTGACATTTGACCCGACGCGCCTGGCCATCAGTTTTGGCGCAGGGTTGATCAGTTGCGACCTGAATGAACTGGCCGCGTGCGCAGCAACCTCGGTAACCGACGGTAAATTTGATCTGCGAAAATGGGGCGCCGAGGGGATGGAAAATCTGACGCCGCTGTGGCTGCTGAAATACCTGCCGAATATGCTGCCCTGCCACGTGGGCATCATTCACGATATTCAAGGCCCCAGCAACACCATTACCTGCGGAGAAGTCAGCTCTCATATCGCGATTGCCGAGGCGGCCGAGATGATCCAGCGCGGCGACGCGGACGCGGCCGTCGGCGGCGGTGCGGAAGCCAAAGTCAACCCGATTGTGATGCTGCGGCAGTGCCTGCTTGGACGTTCAACAACCCAATCCAATGAAACACCCAAAGCAGCCTGTCGGCCGTTCGACGCGGCGGCCGCCGGTGCGGTCTTCGGCGAGGCCGGCGGTGCGATTGTGCTGGAAGAACTAACCTCGGCGCAGCGGCGAAATGCGCCGATCCTGGCCGAGTTTGCCGGCGCTGCTTCGGGCAACAGCCTCAACGCCGATCTGAGGCATCTTGAGCCTGACGGCACGGGACTGGCCATGACCATCGAGGCGGCTTTGGCTGAGGCAAACATTACGCCTGAGGAGATTGATTTGATCATTCCGACCGGCACGGCCATTTTGCAGGACGACCGCGCCGAAGCGACGGCGTTGGAACGCGTCTTTGGCAACGCCTTGGATACCATTGATGTATGGGCCGTCAAAGGAATGACCAGCCATACGGGAGCGGCGGCCGGCGTGCTTGAGACAGCCGCCGCGATCTATGCCGCAGCGGAAGACAAGATCGGTCCGAGCCGAAACGCCGAACGGTCTGCCGAGGGCTGCCGACTGAAACTAACGCAAAACGTCGTTGAGAAACCGGTGCGCAATGTGCTATGCTGCGGCTATTCGTTCGGGGGACAAACCGCGGCGATTATCATCAAAAAATTCGAGGCATAAGAGGCTTAAATGAAACATCGCGTTGTCATCACGGGAATGGGCGTTGTTTGTCCACTGGGGCACAGCGCCGACCAGTTGTGGAACGGCCTGATGTCCGGTCAATCCGGCGCCGACTATACCACGCTGTTTGACGCCTCGACTTTTCCGACACAGTTTGACGCCGAGGTCAAAGGCTTTGACCTGAGTCGGTGTGTTCAGCGGTACGACCTGCATAAAGACGGCAACCGCGGCACACAATTTGCGCTGGGGGCATGCGTACAGGCCTGTCGTCAGGCGGGCATTGACATCGAAACCGACGCGCCGACCGACGGCATCAACCGGCAGCGAATGGGCATCTATCTGGGCGCCGGCGAAGGGCCGGTCAATTTTGAGCCGTTTTTCGAGGCGCTGATCGGCGGCTGGGACGAACAGGCCCGTCAGGTCAACTGGCCTCGCTGGACACAAGTCGCCCTGTCGGGGCTGTCGGCACAAAATGAGCTGGAACAAGAGCCGAATATGCCGGCGGCGCATCTGGCGCTGCTGACCGGTGCACGGGGCGTTACGCGGAGTTGTCTGACGGCCTGTGCCGCCAGCACGCAGGCCGTCGGCGAGGCGGCGATGCTCATCCGGCACGGCAAGGCCGAGATCATGATTGCCGGCGGCGCACACTCAATGATTCATCCGCTGGGGGTGACCGGCTTTAACCGTCTGACCGCCCTTTCGACACGCAATGACAGCCCCCAAACCGCCTCGCGCCCCTTCTCAGCCACGCGCGACGGATTTGTCATCGGCGAAGGCGGCGCCGTGGTCATCCTCGAAACCCTTGAATCCGCTCGAAAACGCGGAGCAACCATTCTGGCCGAGGTCATCGGATTCGGCAGCAGCAACGACGCCTTTCGCGTAACGGACATGCACGACCAGGCCCGCGGCGCGTGCCAGGCGCTGCGTGCGGCGATCAAAGACGCCGACCTGACGATTGAGGATATCGATTACATCAGCACCCACGGCACCAGCACCGTTGAAAACGACGCAGTTGAAACGCTGGCCATCAAAACCGTCTTCGGCCAACAGGCTTACAACGTCCCGTGCAGCAGCCCCAAAAGCCAGATGGGACACCTCATCGCGGCCACCGGTTGCGCGGAACTGATAACCTGCGTGAAAGCCATACACGAACAGACGCTGCCGCCGACGATGAACTTAAATGATCCGGACCCGAAGCTGGATCTGGATTATGTGCCCAATGCGCCGCGCAAGGCCGCCGTGGAGATCGCACTGAACGAGTCGTTCGGTTTCGGCGGACAAAACAACGTCGTCATCATCAAACGTTATCATGAGGATTCAGAAGGATGATTGATATTAAATTGATTCGTGAGAATCCGCGCCTGTTCAAGGACGGCGCCGCAGCCAAGCGGTTTGACGTGGACATTGACCGGCTGATAAAAGTTGACGCGGATTTGCTGGACAACAAAAAAAAACTGCAGGACATTGCAACGGAAAAGAATCGGCTGGGCAAAGAAATCCCCCGCCTGTCGCCGGAAGCCAAAAAGGAGGTGCTCGATACGCTCAGCCGTCTGAAGGAACAGGAAGCCGCACTGAATGAAGCGGTCAAGCAGCTCCAGCCGGAATTTGATGACCTGATTAGTCAGGTTCCTCAGCCGCCGGCGCCGGAGGTACCCTACGGCGAGGATGACACGCAGAACGTTGAGCTTCGCACGTGGGGAACGATTCGGGAGTTTGATTTTGAGCCGAAGGATCATATTCAATTGGGCTTGGCGCTGGATATCATTGACACCGAACGCGGCGTCAAACTGGCCGGAACGCGCAATTATTTTCTCAAAGGCGACGGCGCGCTGCTGCATTGGGCGGTGCTGCGGTTTGCGATGGATTATATGGTCGGCCAAGGCTACCTGCCAATGTCCGTTCCCCTGCTGATGCGCGACGAGGCGATGCGCGGCACAGGCTATTTCCCCGGCTCTGAAGAGCAGACCTATCAGATGGAGCGGGACGGCCTGAATCTGGCCGGGACGGCCGAGGTGCCGCTGACGGCGTATTATATGGGCGAGATTCTGGCTGAACAGCAGCTTCCGGCAAAATTCGTCGGCCTGAGCACCTGTTTTCGCCGCGAGGCGGGCGCGGCCGGCAAAGACACCTACGGCCTGTATCGCATCCATCAGTTCGACAAGGTCGAGCAGGTCATTATCGGGGAAAACGACGAAGAAAAAAGCAAGACCTACCATCAGGAAATTTTGGCCAATGCCGAAGCGGTGATGCAGGCGATGAACCTGCCCTATCGCGTGGTCAATGTCTGCACCGGCGATCTGGGACGCGGACAGGTGCAGAAATTCGACATTGAGACGTGGATGCCGTCGCGCAACAGCTACGGCGAAACGCACTCGGCCAGCCGCTTCTATGAATTTCAGGCGCGTCGGATGAATCTGCGCTATAAAACCGAGGACGGCAAAAACGTCTTCTGTCATACGCTGAACAACACCGTGATTGCCTCGCCCCGCGTGCTGATTCCGATCCTTGAATTGTATCAAAACGCCGATGGAACGGTCGCCATCCCGACCGTTTTGCGGCCGTATATGGGCGGAAAGGAACGCATCGAACCCAGACACTGAGATTGATCGCAGCAAGGAGAGGCCCGCGTGATCGGAAGGAGTTTCGATCAAGATCGGTTGATTCGACATAATCTGGAGCGGTTTCTGGAACCGTCCGGCCCATCGCTGTCCACCACTGAAGCGATTTTCGGCATGGCCCCGCTGGCGCCTTTGGCAACGGCGTTTATCGTCGGCATCGGCTTACAGGCTTTGCTGCATCCATCTGTCTATACGGCATTAACGGCCGCTTGCGTTTCGTCGGTGTTGTTTTTTGCCGCCCGTTTCCTGCTGTCCGACCGGTTTTCTCGTCTGGTTATCTGTTCCCTTTCGGTCGTGTGCTTATTTGTCGCCGCAGGAATGCTTCGCTACGCAGCGTTTGCCGTCCCCGGACCGAATCACATCAGCCGTCTTGTCGGCCAGCAGTCCCGATTGGCCACCATTGAAGGGGTCATTATTTCGCCGATCCACCACGATACGCGTTCCGGCTGGGCGTTTGCCCGGTACTTTCCGACGCCGCCGCAAAGCAGCTTTTACCTGTCGGTTCAGACAATTGAGACGCCGAACGGACCGCAGGACGCATCGGGACTGATTCGCGTCCAGGTGGCCGAGTTGGCCGACCATCTTGAGCGCGGCGACCGGGTGCGACTGTATTGCCGACTAAGCACTTTTACCCCGGTCGGCAATCCGGGACAGTTCAATATGCGGGCCTATATGCATCGGCGAGGCGTGCGGCTGGGCGCATCGGTGCCCGCCGCCGAGGGGGTGGAAATACGCGACCGCGGACACAAAGGAGCGATGACCGCTTTACAGCACATGCTACAGGATTACACCGCCGGCGCCTTGTTTGAAGAGGCAGACTATCCCGACCACAGCGCAACGCTGGCCGCGGCGCTGCTGCTGGGACAGCGAGGCAATTTGGATGCGAAAACGTATGCCGCGTTTCAGCGGACCGGCTTGGCGCATTTTATCAGCCTGTCGGGAATGCATGTGGGGATTCTGGCCGGATCGCTGTGGGGATTAAGCCGATTTTTGGGGCTGGCCAAACCCCTGCGGGCGCTGCTGTGTCTGGTGCTGCTGGTCGGTTACGGCCTGGTGGTGCCGCCGCGTCCGCCGACGGTGCGAGCGCTGTTTCTGGCGTGCTTTTTTCTGGCATCTGTTGTGATCAACCGTCGTATTCGTCCGCTGAATACCCTTGCGCTTTCGGCCATTGTGCTGCTTGTGATCCGTCCGGCGGATGTGTTCTCGGCAAGCTGGCAGCTTTCCTTCTCGACCGTATTGGGCATTTTGCTGCTGTATGACCCCATCAATAAGCGTCTGCTCTCGTGGACGGTATTCAAGGCGGTGGAACATCTGCCTTCGCATCTGCTTGAACGGAAGATGACGCAGGCCGTGCTGCAAGGGCTTTTCCATGTGATGCGGCTGCTGGCGGTGGGACTGGCGGCGTGGCTGGGCGGTGCGGGCTTTTTGCTGTATCATTTTCACAGTATCACACCGCTGGCTCCGCTCTGGACGGTGTTGGCGATGCCGCTGGTTGTGGGCATTTTGTACGCCGGATACCTCAGGATCGCGCTGGCATCGCTCCTTCCGACGCTATCGCTGTTGTGCGCCGTCGTGATGGACGCCTTATGCTGCGGACTGTCTGCAACCGTATCTGTTTTTGCACAACTGCGCTGGTCGGAGATACTCGTCGGATCGGTTTCGATTGGGGTCGTTGTCGCCGGTTACCTTGTGCTGCTGGCTGTTCGCTTTTTGCCGCGACGATTGGCGGTGAGGGGTTGTATTGCGGCGGCGATTTTGTCGGCGGCAATGGGCCTGCATCAAGTCCGAAACAGCCCCGATACGCTGACGATGACCTGTCTTTCAGTCGGACACGGCCAGGCCGTCTGTCTGTCGTTTCCGGACAAGACCCGCTGGATGATCGACGCCGGTTCAATCTCACAAAAAGACCCCGGCGCTCGCGCGATATTACCGTATCTGCGTTATCGGGGGATGGATTCGCTGGACGCCGTTCTGCTGACGCACGGCGATATGGACCATCTCAACGGCCTGCCGGAGGTGATCGCGACGATCCCGACGACGGGTGTTTTTGCCAATGCCGGCGTTTTTGATAAGGCGCAAAGCGCTTCGTCGGCGTCATTTCTGAAACAACTTCTTGAGCAGCACGGCAACCCGCTGCGACCGATTAAAGAACTTGAAGCATGGCCGAATGATGCGGAAATTCGGATGCTCTGGCCGAACGCCGAGGCCGCTTCAAATCCGACGCTCAGCGACAACGACAAATCACAGGTCCTATGGCTCCGCTACGGCGGTCGAACGATTCTGCTGTGCGGCGACATTGAACTGTACGCACAAACGATGATTCTTCAGCGCTATCCGACATTGAGAGCCGATGTTATCGTCCTGCCGCATCACGGCTCAACAACCAACCTGAACACGCAATTTATCACGGCGTTTGAGCCGAAAATCGTGATTGCCTCGTGCGCGGCCGGGCGCGTTGCCAATGCATATGCGCCGCCGGCCGGCAGCGGAATCGAGGCCTTTTACACGCCCGTGGACGGTGCGGTGTCGGTCACAATAAAAGCCGACGGCACACTGAGCGCCGTCGGCTATAAGAGTCAAAAAACAGTACGATTGGATTGAACCTACCGCATGTGAACCACAATCTCCACGCGGCGGTTTTTGGCCTTGTTGGCCGCGGTGGTATTCGGCGCTACCGG
>DSDR01000234.1 GCA_011048645.1 Phycisphaerales bacterium | reverse complement strand
TATTTATACACCGGGCTGCGTCCAATTGATCCGACATTTGATCAGCGCCGGCAGAAACAGCAGTATGAAATCGGGCTGGAGCGGATGGATATCCGTTTTGATCGCCGGGTGCAGGCGCTATACAAGGCGGCCTTACAGAAAGGCTTATGGGCCTCGACGCCGGCGACTGATAATCGGTTCGATTATTTTGCGCAGGGCGTGCAGGCGTTCTTTGACGCCAATCGCGTTGCCGATGCCGAGGGTCGTGAGGTCAATGCCCGAGAGCAGTTATTGCAGTATGATCCGGAGCTGGCGACGCTGGTCGGCGATCTCTTCAAGCATCCCGAACGGTACGATTGGCGGCATACGCCGTGCAGTCCAATCGCCGACCCGTAAACCGACAAACAACACAACACGTTCAAGCGGAGTGTGCTAATGATGTATCTTGCTGCGATACTGGTCTATTTACTGATGCTGGTGGGAATCGGCGTCTATAAATCGCGTCAGATCAGGACCGAGGCGGATTTTGCCGTGGCCGGTCGCACCCTCTCGCCTTGGGTGATGGTCTGTACGATGCTGGCGGTCTGGATCGGCACCGGCTCAATCGTCGGCAATGCCGAACAGACATACCATACAGGGATGGCGGCGCTGATCATTCCCGCCGGGACGTTTTTCGGAATGATCGTGCTGTCATTTATCGCGTCGCGCGCGCGGAATATTGAAGCGTCTTCCGTACCGGAGATCATCGGTCGGCGATATGGCCGCACGGCGCGTTTGCTGGCGGTCGCGGCGTTGGTGACGGCGTATATGGTCATCGTTAGCTATCAGTTCAACGCCGGCGGGGCGGTGCTGGAAGTGATTGCCGGCGACAAAGAACCCGTCGCGCTGGAGCGTGAGGATACCCTGACGCGCCGACAGTTAACACGCGGTCGTGTGGTTTATACGCCGCCGCGGGACTGGACGGGGACGGTTCAACTGGCCGCGGCGCCATTGACCGAGCCGGATAAGCCGGTTGTCTATACGATACACGTCGTGCCGGACGAACAAATCTTTGATGCGGTTCAGTCCGCCTTGCAGACAGAGAACACCCTGGCCATTCGAAAAAACAACACCGCCCGAGTTCGTTATGACTTTCAACACGCTGCTGCAACGTACAAACTGGCTTCAACGGCGGACATCGGCGAGGTGACGCTGGTTGAGCCGCGGCTGACCGCGGGGCGCGCGACCATTATCGCAGCGGTTTTTATCCTGGCTTATACGATGCTGGCCGGGCTGCTGAGTCTGGCCTACACCGATATTATTACCGGATCGCTGATTACCGGTTCGATGCTGGCGGCGTTTCCGGTGCTGCTGTATCAGGCCGGCGGGTTTTCGGCCATGGCCGAGGCGTTTGCCGCGATGCAGGACAAGACCCAACATATGCAGTTTTGGGGGGTCTATTCGCCGGTGCAGTTGGTTAATTACCTGCTGCCGGTATTTTTACTGATTCTCGGCGATGCCAATCAATATCAGCGGATATTTGCCAGTCGCAACGCCCGCGGCGCCACGCAGGCCGTGACGACGATGATTTTTGTTGCGCTGGCGATTGAACTGTTGATTATTGCCAACGCCTGGATCGCATCCAGTATGACGCCCGATCCGGAAAACGGCAAATATATCCTCATCTATGCGGCCAAACATTTTATGCCGCCGATATTGGGGGTGGTCTTTCTGGTAACGGTGGTCGGGATTATCGTCTCAACGGCCAACTCGTTTTTGCTGATTCCGTCGATTGCATTCATCAAAGACATCTATCAGACGCATATCAATCCCAACGCTACGGAAAAACATACGGTCTTTCTGAATCGCGTGATGATTCTCGTGTTCGGCGTGATTGCGTATGGGGTGTCGTTGGCGTTTTCCGAATCGACGGGGTTTTTCCAGAAGGCCCTCTACGCCTACACGATTTACGGCGCGGCCATTACGCCGAGTCTGGTGGCGGCAATCGTGTGGAAAAAGGCCACGCCGCAGGCCGCGATGGCCTCGATTGCCGTCGGGATTGCTATTCCGCTGCTGTGGGGCGAAGTGATTCGTCCGCACTTGTCCGGCTGGGCGGGCCAACTGGATGCCGTGCTGCCGGCGATTGCGGTCTCCGTGCTGGCTCTGGTGGGCGTCAGTTACCTGACCGATTCTAAAAAATCCGAAACAACGGGATGACAGGGGCGCGATGTTCAGTGCAGAAACATACAGTCAGCGGCGTCAAACGCTGCGCCGACGGTTGGCGGGGCAATCGGGGCTGCTTGTCTTTCCGGGCAATGAATTATGCCCGATGAACTACGCCGACAACCCCTTTCCGTTCCGTCAGGACAGCACGTTTTTGTATTACTTCGGTCTGGATGTGCCGTCGCTGGCGGCGGTGATGGACTTGGACGCCGGCACTGAGACGGTTTACGGGGATGACCCGACGGTCGAGCAGGTGGTCTGGACGGGGCCTCGGCCGGCGCTTGCCGAACGTGCCGCCCGATGCGGCCTGACGCAGACGGCGCGTCGAGAAGCCTTTGGCCAAACCGTCCGAAATGCCTGCCGACAGGGACGCCCCGTTCATCTCCTGCCGCCGTATCAGGCCCAGCACCTGCTCGCGCTTTCAGAGCTTCTGGAAGTGCCGTGCGCCCAGGTGCGGCGATACGTCAGCGAGCCGTTTGCCCGGGCGGTAATTGCAATGCGTTCGATCAAGTCCGAAGAGGAGATCGAACAAATCCGTCAGGCCATTGAGACCACCCGGCAGATGCACCTTGCGGCGATGAAGACCACTGCTATCGGCCGGACTGAAAATGAGGTGGTCGCCGCGATGGAACAGGTGGTGATTGCCCATCACGGGCGAATGGCGTTTCCGGTGATTTATACGATTCACGGCCAGTTTTTGCACAACCATTACGGCACAAATTCCCTTGCCGATGGCGATTTGGTGATCAATGACTCAGGCGCGGAGAATGCGATGCATTATGCCGCCGATATTACACGCACGCTGCCGGTGAGCGGGCGGTTTACCCCGCGACAACGGGAGATTTACGAATTGGTCTTGTCGGCGCTGAATCAGTCCCTTGAAGCCGTCGCGCCCGGCGTCTTGTTTCGCGATATTCATTTGGCCGCCTGCCGCATCCTGGCCGAAGGTCTCAAGTCGTTGGGGCTGATGAAGGGCAACGTCGAGGACGCCGTCGCGTGCGGCGCCCATGCGCTGTTTTTTCCGTGCGGCCTGGGGCATATGCTGGGGCTGGACGTGCATGATATGGAGGGATTGAATGAAGAGTGGGTCGGTTATACCGACACCATCCAACGCAGCGAGCAATTCGGCCTGCGGTCGCTGCGGCTGGCCAAAACACTGGAACCGGGGTTTGTGCTGACCGTGGAACCGGGGGTGTATTTCATTCCCGCCCTGATTGAACACTGGGAAAAAACACGCCAACTGACAGATTATATAAACTACAATAAAGTGCGAGAATACCTTGATTTTGGCGGTATTCGTATTGAGGACAACGTCCTTGTCACGTCCAACGGAGCGAATGTGCTAAGCGACACGATCCCCAAAACCGTTCAAGAGGTGGAAGCGCTTACCGGGTAACCGGACAAACAAAGGCAATAGCGTTGTTTGAGATGATCTTAACTTCTTTTTAAGAAATGACTTAAAAAATATCGCGTTTTTTTGCAAGCGCGCAATGGCAAAATGACCACATTTTAGTGATTTCGGTGTATATTTATCTTTAATATTGCTGCAGGAAAAGGGATTGGCTTTTCCGGTTTGTGCGGAAAAAAGTAGAAAATAATGTAAAAAAAATTCGAAAGGGTATTGACTTGTTCTGGAATCCGTGATATGATAAAGGCAATTGTGATAAAGTGTCCGGAGAAAACAGCTAACCTAATTAAAAGAGGATGGGAAGATGAACACACGGCGAATTTTGGGAGTTGCTCTTGTACTTGCACTGACGGTTTCTGTTCACGCAAATTATGTCAAGAACTTCAGTTTTGAACAGCCGGGTACGGGCAAATTCAGCAATTGGGAGGAAGTTCCGTTTTGGTCCAGCGATGTCATAGCTGCGGATTCGGGAGTGGAATCCGGCTGGCCGGGTTCGACCCACGGCGATTGGGCCGGTTTCCTGATGTCCGGCGATCCGTCGGTCTGGCAGTTGACCGGCGCGGTGATTGAAGCCGGCGAGGTTTATACCCTTCAGGTGGACGCCCGCGATAACTGGTCCGAGACGACCCCGGCCAAGCTCGGCCTGTTCCTTTATTATGACAACGCCGGATCCAGAACACCGGTGGCAATGGCCGTTGTTGACCTTCTGGGCGATGGCCAGGAGCCGTGGGCGACTTATACCCTGACGTTTTCGGCTGATGATATTCCCGCAGCCATTGGCAAACAAATCGGCGTCGAGCTGATTAATTTTTCAGCGACGAATTCCTGGATCGGCATTGACAATGTTCGCCTGGTGCCGGAACCGATGACGCTTGCATTGCTGGGACTGGGCGGTTTGTTCCTTCGCAAACGTCGTTAAGATTTCTTGAATTAAACCGTTTTACAAAGACCTCATTCATATGAGTGAGGTCTTTTTGTCTTTATATAGGGTCGTAACGTCCTATTGGATGACTTTGAGTCAACGGCGATAGACGCCCAATCCACAGGTAACCGGAAGGATCAGCGTGTTGGTCTCGCCGTGGCGGCTTGGGGGCAGCGTTTAGCATTTCAAGAGGGATGCTTCTATTTGATTTTTTCTTCTTTATGCGTCAGAATCAAGATTGTAATAATCCATTAACTCTTTTAGCTTCTGTTTCATAGTACGAATTGGCTTTTCGTACTCGGGGTTGCCATACTCGCTTTTCATTTCCAGCGGATCTTTTTCCAGATCATAAAATTCCCATTCGCCCTTTCCGTAGAATTCAATCAGCTTATACCGTTCGTTTCGAATACCCCGATGCCTTGCAACGTGATGAATACCCTCTTCGTAATACGTGTAAAGAATGCCGCTGCGCCACTCTTCCGGACGCTCGCCCCTGAGCAGCGGCGCCAATGATTTGCCCTGTATCGGTTCAGGTATATTGATGCCCGCGGCTTCAAGAAAAGTCGGCGCATAATCGATATTCTGTACCATTTCGCTGCATTTTGAGCCGGGGCGTGTCACGCCGGGCCATTTGATGATGAGCGGGTTTCGCAGCGATTCTTCATACATCCAGCGTTTGTCATACCAGCCGTGTTCGCCGTTATAAAATCCTTGATCCGAACTGTAAACAACGATGGTATTCTTATCAAGGTTGTTGGTTTTGAGGTAATCGAGCACTCGGCCGACGGCCTCGTCCATGGCCTTGACACATCGTATGAAATCTTTGAGATAGGCCTGATATTTCCATCGAAGCAACTCGCTGCCTTTCAAATTTTGGGCCTGAAATCGTTCATTTCGCGGCACATAATAGGCATCCCATGCTTTCTTTTGTTCCGGACTCATCCGCCTGAATTCTTCAAGGGTTGCCGGGTCCATGGAATTGGTTTTCGGGACGGCTTCCGGAATCGCCTTGACCGAAGTTGTCATCACCGGAGGCGTGACCTTCAGATCGGTTGCGATGTTCAGATGATCGCGGATCGTCATTTCCTGCTCCGACGCGGAAGAGGTTCGCCCCCGATAGTCATCGAAGAGGTTTTCAGGCTCCGGAACATCCACCTCGTCGAGCAAGCTGAAATGCCGCGGGGCAGGCATCCATGTCCGGTGCGGGGCCTTGTGCCAACTGCAAAGAAAGAACGGCCTGGTTTTGTCCCGCTTTCGATCCAGCCAGTCGATTGTCATATCTCCAATGATATCGGTGCAATACCCCTGCTTCCTAACCAAGCCTGAAGACCCTTTTTCAATAAAATCGGGATTGTAATACATCCCCTGGCCGGGCAAGACTTTGTAATCATCAAATCCGGTTGGCAGAGAGCCTAAATGCCATTTACCAATCGCCGCGGTTTGATACCCTGCTTTTTGCAATTCCTTTGCCACGGTCCATTGGTCGGCGTTGAATTGGTCATGGTTGGACCGGAAACCGTTGATATGACTGTGTTTTCCGGTCAGGATTGACGCTCGACTGGGGCCGCAAATGGAATTTCCGACAAAACTGTTTTCGAACAGCATTCCCTCGGCGGCCAGCCTGTCAATATTCGGTGTAATGTTGTGTTTTTTGATGAATTCCTGCATCCTTGACTTGTAAGCTCCCAGCGTCTGCAGCGAATGGTCATCGGATAGAATAAACAGGACATTCGGCTTTTGAACGATGGGCAAAGTCGCCGGTAAAACGCTATTGCAGCCGATGCCGGCGACACCGATCGTACCGGCACCGATGCTTTTTAAGAATGTGCGACGGTTCATCATGTTGGTTCTCCCGAAACAGTCGGACACAGCGATGTCGTTAAAACCCTGAAAAATCGTTGGACGGTCACGGTTGCGGCAGTAAAAACCGCCAGTTTACCAAAATCTTGACGATTCAATCTTTTATTCATAGTTTACCTCGTTTTATCCAAACCATTCGATTGTTATTATTATGGCACCAAAACCTCAGTGTCCAGGGGAATCTCGTCACGAAGCAATTTGCCTGCTTGTGCTGCTAATCGAAGATAAAAATCACTGGCAAGTCCGTTCAGCGTCAGAAATTGTGATCCACCCGTTGTGGGCGGATTGTTCGAACATTTGAAAATAGCGGTAGCTTCGTCAACCTCATCAAACATTGCGATATAGAGCATATCACAACCCGCCTTTTTAGTGGCCACCACCTGCGACCACATGAACTGACCATCGAGTCGCGGAATATGATCAAGTTTGGCCCCCATAAGATTATGCCAACTGAACCCTGGGAAAACGACCGGCATATAATCGATATCGTGTTCTCTGGCCCAGATAATATCCGGCTCCCAGTATTTTTCGGCGTGGCGCTGAACACCCGGCAGGCTGCCGAAACGGCCAACACTCCACGGACTCAACACATCGGCCATCAACAGAACGCGGTAGAGGTCGGGGTCCTGCAGGGCATCATTATCTTGCTCACGCCATCCTGTTGCAATTCCCAGCATAACACTGCACCCATCTGCTTTCAATTGTTTAATCAGTGCCTCGCATTCCTGAAAGCCCGGACGCGGCTTGATTTTATCGTTAAAACCGACCCCCCAGACCGCCACCAAAGGCTTGCCATTGTGGTGCTGATAGGCAGAATCTTCAGTGATATGCATTGTCTCACGCAGCATACGCCAGTCATCGAACACCTTAATAATATCTTCATTTGGAATCCCGGTAAGGTCATACATCACGGTGTAGGTTCGTCCGTAGCGATTGGCCCCTTCCCGTGCGCTGGACAATACCTTATCTTTATGGTATCGCAGCGTATTGTCGTGCAGGCCATTGGCAAAACGTTGCACGAATGCTCCGTCAATGCCGTAATCACGCATCCATTTGAAATGGCGAACCACGGTTTTTCGATTATGCGAACTGAAAACCTTGGCGGGTGTTCCATCCGCGTGGGAAAAAGCAGTGGCATAGAGTTCGTCATCATCGTATTCAGAAACATCAGGCCATAAATCAACGGCAATGTTGCCGGGCGCAAACGGCTTGTGCCGGTCTTTGGCCCAATGCGTCCAGCCGAGGTTTGCACCATCGCCCGGACAGTTAAACCAGCCCTGATAACCGGTCATCACTTTGCCTTTCAGCGTGCTCGGATCGGCCTCACGGACGGAGGGGCCCTCATAAGGTCTGAGCACATCCTCCTGCTGGGCCGCAAAAACCACTGACAGGTGCGAGACACATATACCAATCAGAATCCGGAGTCCGATATTCATGACTGTCGAAGAATGGAATCCAATGGTATTTGAAACGGCGCTACTGTTTAATGCCTGTCTGAAAGAGTACATAGTGGTTTCTTTCCATTTTCGTTGTCATCGTATTTAACTCAAACTGACCGATGGCCAGCTTAAGACATTACAAATCAGAGATGAAGGATCAATGACGGCAGCAAGGTTCGGTGTTTTTAAGAAGGTGTTGCCGGCACAGTTCAGCGTATCAAACCGCTGTTGACCGGTCATGACAAACAGCAGATTCGATTTGGCACCTTGACGCATCACGCCCGGGATCTCTTCGGCGTATCCGGACAACCCGGCCGCTGCGATGGACATGGAAGTCGCTTTTAACAAGTCGCATCGATTCATGTTCTTACGCACCCTCACCTCGAAATTCTCTGATCGCTTTATTCATTTCCAGATATCCCTCTACAGGCACATAATGAGGAATTGAATTTCCCGATTCGAATGCAACACCGCCGCATTGATACGTCTTTTCCAGTACATCAAATGTATAGGCTCGAATTTCTTGTGAGCTATTCTGACAAAGGACGTCCATGTCGATCCCGCCGAAGTTACCGATTTTGTCGCCGTAATTTTTTGTCCATACTTCAAATGGCGCAATCGCATCTTCATTTGAATGCTTGGCATCAATGCCGGCGATATCCTGAACGCACTCGAAGACGCCGTTGCCTGCGCCACCGATGGCTTTCATTCCCGGAGGCAGTTTCTCTCGAAGCAGCTCAAAATAAATGCCGCTTTTTTCAAAAAATAAGTCCTCGATGATTTCCCAGGGGTAATTGTCAAAGTCGTTTCGGTTTTTAATGACGCCGGGCCTGTGTCCGCCGAGCGAACCGCTGCCGGGCATCACCGGGCCGATGCAATACTCAAAGGCGACAACGTCGTAACCCATTTCATAACAAAATCCACAATACGCACGAAAGTACTCTGCAATCGACTCTGGCGTTCCGTCAGCAAGAAGTTTGCCCAAATCTCTGCCCAGATACTTGCTGACAAATGGCTCATCGATATTGTGATCATAAAGCGGCAGACGGCTCGGACTGATATTCCGGGCTGCCTGTAGGACATTGTTATAATCCGGGATAAACTTACTCATCTATCGGCGCTCTCAGTTGATGATTTATTTCGGATGCGTTGTTCAATCAAGTTGACTTGTGTGATTTTTTTGGTTCGCGGATTGACGCGCAGCGTCTTGATCTCGAAGGGCGCCAGGGAGACCTTTGTTTTTATTGAAAATACCGGCATTGAAAGAGTTGCATTTCTTTGTTTTCCGGTCGGCTCAAAAAGACGTACGATGATGTCATCGCCCGATTCAGCTTTTTTAACCGCCGTGACCTGAATCACATTATCACTGAGCAAGATTGTCGGTTTGGGTCTTGGGCCTGCGCCGGAGGGAAAATAGGACAAGACAAAGGGGTGCTCATTTTTCACCAACGATTCTGTTTCAATGGCATCCAGACGCTCGCCGAGCGGACCCGCATTGAACCAAAACCCAAACTCTCTGAATCCCTGATCCATCCTCTCAATAAATCGGTCGTTTGGAATATCAAATTTGCCCTCGGCGTCGGGGTGGCCTGCATACGCAGGAGACCGCAGCAACGTTAAGCGTAAAAGGCCCGGCCTAAAATCGGATGCATAGGTGCCGTTATTGATACAGGTCAACGCCTTGTTTTCTTTTTCAGATACGACAGCAGACCACTTTTGACAAACCGATTCGTTCCCATTATCCGGCAAACGCTGCCGACCATAGGCGACCTGGCCCAGGTATTTTTGAGACGTGCCTTTCACCGGAACAGCCATTTTCAGGACGGTATCTTTTTCGTTCCAGTAAACGCGGAGATGGACTTCAATTTCCGTTCCTGTTTTGGGCAGTTTGTATTGCATGCAGACCCGTGAGTTGCGGTATTTGAAAAAAACCTCGATAATACTTCTTACCGGGCCATCCTCGATGATTCTGATCGGAGCAAGATGACGGCACTGAGCGCCTGAGAATGTTGCACTTTCAGTGTGCGACATAAGCCTGAACGATTTTGCTTTTCCGTGATATTGCGTTTCAAGCATATTCCAGGAATCCAGGTTGTCTTTGATCGCAAGCAACTGAAAAGAGCCGTTGTGCAGGTATTCAACCCCGTTGACCCGGTAACTGTCCACCCAACCGGTCTGACCATTGATGACGACCTGAAGATGATCTGTTTTGAATTGTATTTTGCCGTTTTTGACATGAAGCAGCGGGCCGGGCTTTTTATCAATGATGACAGGCTTGCAGTCAAATCGATTGATCTGCCCGGGCTTTAACGTCGCTCGAAAAGCGATCCGCTTACGCCATTCCATCGATACATTGGACAGTTCTTTTTCGACTTGAGATGGGATCGGCCTGCCGTTTTGATAGACTTGGATATCCGCAAAAGTGTCTTTTTGCTTAAAATCAGCCAGGTTGAATTCACACTCGATGATTTCAGAGACCGGCGCCGGATGATGATTCAAGACCATAATCGGGATGCTGCCGGCGGACGCTTTTTTTTGTCCCGAAGCCATCGCAAAAAACGCTTTGGTTTTCAAGCGGGACAGGATATGCAGGCCGCTGCCGATCTGTTGCAAGGCCTGTTCTTCTACCGGCCGAATGGATGAACCGGGCAGAATGTCGTGAAACTGAATCGTCATTAGATGACAGAGGGCCTCTTTCATCAGATCAACGGGATACTCCATCAGCCCATTGACCATGGCGCTTGTCAGAATTTTCTCTGTGGCATAATATTCATTTTCCAACAGTCTGTGCTTTTGCTTGATCTGTATTTGAGATGCGTAACATCCGATGGCCCATGGGTTCAAATCATCCGCATGTTCGGGCAGCCGGGCGCCTTTTTCCTTGAGATCCTTAAAATAGTATTCCGGCGTCGAATGCCTGAGATTCACTTCCCGCTGCTCGGCAATAAGCTGGTTGACGGCCCGGACGTCCATTTTGGATGGCCCTCCACCATGATTGCCGACTCCCCAAAGGATCGCCATAGGATCTCGTTCAGGGTCGCTGTTGATCCGTTGAGAGATCATAGGAACGGCTTTGCCAAGAGATGTATTGTACCAGCCGGGAAAACGTGTTGCCATCACAGTTGAGTTGTCATATCCAACCCACTTGAAGTCGTCGGCAGGCAGATCAAGCCAGCGCCGGTCCGGCCTGCCAAAAAGATAAGCGTCATACCCGCTTTTGGCCAGAATTTGAACAAGTCCCCGCGAATGCCCAAAGGGGTCAAAGTTAATCGCGGCGGTCGGCTCGACACCAAAATACTGTTTAAAATACTGTTTACCCAAGAGGATTTGTCTGACAAAGGACTCGCCGGACGGCATGTTACAGTCAGGCTGAAGGTACCAGCCCCCCATAATATGCCATCTGCCCTTTTTGACAAGTTTTTGGATCCGCTTAAACAGTTCGGGGGCATACTCCTGAATCCACTTGTACAGAATCACTTCATTGTGATTAAAAATGAAGGTCTCATTTGCTTCACAAAGCTCTGCCGCGGTTCGAAAAGTAGAAATCGCCTCGGCCGCACCTTCCTGCCACTGCCACAGCCAGACCGGGTCGAGATGCGCGTTACAAATCAGATGAATATTACGTTTGCTCATTTAAATACCTCATGTGCTGTTGAAATGCCGTCTGTACGCTGCATTCTCAGACCAGTTTTCTCTTTCGGACTCCTTCGACGTGTGCTGAGCCGGTCTTGTTTAACCACTCCAGAAGACATCTCCGGAGTTCTTCTGTTTTCTCCGCATAGTGAGATCGGTTTGGGTTGTGACCGATCAGATTGTTCATTTCATAAGGATCGGTATTGAGGTCATATAACGCATTCAGAACCGTTGAGGTCTCCGTGCAGGGAATCATCATTTTCCAGCCGTCTTTGACAATCATATAGTTGGATTCCGTATCCCCGCGCCAAAGCCATTCGGCCACGACATACCGGCCCTGTGTGGTATCTGTTGTCTCAATTAAACCGCGGAGGCTTTGCCCGTCGGATGGATGTTTTTCAACGCCCATATAATCGAGAATTGTCGCAAATAAATCCATCAAAGACACGTATCCGTCGATTACGGTGTGGTCGTTGATGCGGCCGGGAAAACGAATCATCAACGGTACATGCGCCGATTCTTCATAAAACACATTCTTTTCCCGCATGCCGTGCGCCCCCAGCATTTCGCCGTGGTCGCTGGTAAAAATGACCATGGTGTTCTCGGTCAAGCCGTGTTTATCCAATGTCTTCAAAAGCTCGCCAACCCAATCATCAATTTCTTTGACCAACCCGTAATAGTTCGAAATCATATACCTGATCTTGTCCTTATCCCGATATTCCGACAGACGCTGCCTGCCGTTTGTTCCGACATACGGACTGTTGGACATATCATCATGAATACTGACCGGGGGATCAATCGCTTCCGGCGGATACATCCCGTAGTACGACCCGGTCGGAGTAATGGGAGAATGTGGAAAATGAAACGAACAGGTGATGCTGAACGGTTGATCTTTGAGTCGCTCAATGGCTTCAATGGTTTGCCGTGCCTGAAACGCTGTGATGGAATGCCGGCTCGACATCAGCAATTCGCCATGCTGGTCGGGTTGGACAACGCCGATGTCTTTTGCTTTCAGTTCAGCCGGAGACATTCCATGATATCGATCAATCGGATCCGTCCGGTAAGGCCGTTGCGATATATTTTCGTAAAACTCACCGATTTGAAGCTCACGACGGGGAACGTGCTGATTTAAATAATCGCGATACATGTATGTCTGACCGCCGGGGCCGAATATCGACAGGCCGTTCCGGGCGGCTTGGACAGGGTTTTGATAACACTCGGCACGCGCCGATAAGCTGTGCCATTTGCCATAATATTCGCAACGGTAGCCGTTCTTCGTTAATATCTCATCAAAGGTCGGCTGAGTCATCAGCCCTTCTTGTTCGGGAGTGTATGCAAAGTCGTTCCTTGTCATGCCGGTCTTTTCCACGGTATGGCCGGTCAGGACAACGGATCGCGCAGGACAGCAAACCGCACAGGGAGTATAGGCATGCTTAAAGTAGGCGCCTTGTCCGGCTAACCGGTCAAGATGCGGTGTTTGCAGGACGGTGTTGCCGGCGATGCTCAAGGCGTCCCAACGCTGCTGATCGGTCATGATAAACAACAGATTCGGTTTCTTTGTTTTCGCCGGTGTGTTGGCTAAAAGAGAAGAGGAGGCCATCACGCTACCCATACCGAGTCCCACCATTTTTACAAAATGCCGCCGTGTTGATTGCATAATATAACCCGCTTTCTTGAGACGTTAAAAATGATTACGCGACTATCGACTTGCCTGAACTTGTTTGATGCGATCCAGCTCATCGGCCAGGCGTTTGGCAATTTCAGGGTGACTGTCGTAGAGATTGACGGTTTCTGATGGATCCTCGGCCAGATCGTACAACTGAGGCCGGCCCACCTGCTCACCTTGACCGGTGGTGTTGTCAATGTATTTCCAATGTCCTTTACGCAGGGCCAGTCGTCCCCTGACGTCGGACATCACGATCGATTGGCGGCCCTGTTTGGTCTCAGACTGCAAGAGAGAAGACAAAAAACTAAAACTGTCCGGCGCGATATCTTTGGGTGCGGGCAGTTTGCCGTCCGTGATTTCGCAGACCGTGGCAAAAATATCCATCACGCTGACCAGATCATTGGACACAGTAGCCGGTTTGACTTTTCCGGGCCAGGACACCATAAACGGGATACGCGTTCCCCCCTCCCAAATGGTATGTTTGTCGCCGCGCAGACGGCCATTGATGTTCAGGCCATGCGCAATCGCCTGATTTTCAGGTCTTTCCGGATCGTTTTCAGGAATGTCGCCGCCATTGTCGCCGGCAAAAATGATGATCGTATTATCCATCAAATTCATATATTCCAACGTTTCAATAAGCCGTCCGACGCTCATATCCAAATCCTGAATAAAATCGCCGTACGGGCCGGCATCGCTCATCCCCCGCATATGATCGGACGGCGTGATCGGATGATGAACCGCTACCGCGGCATAATACAGGAAAAATGGCTTGTCCCTGTTTTGCTGTTTTAACCATTCAATGGACTTGTTCGTCAAGTCTTCCATTACTTTTTTGTTTTCACGCTGCGGTGCGTCAAGCCCTGCATATTTCGTACCATAAAATGTCCTGGAATAAGGCTGCAGCCGATCGCTTCTTAACCCATAGACCCGATCATTTTCGACATAGACGCCCCACATATCGCCGTGATTTTGAGGGACGCCGAAATGATAATCGAACCCCAGATCAAGCGGGCCGGGCGACAGTCTGGCCGTTAAATCCACGGGGGTCTTGTTGCCGTACCCCAGATGCCATTTGCCAATCATGGCCGTATTATACCCTCGCTCCTGAAGCCATCGGGCAATGGTCATCCTGTCCGGATCCGGAAGCAAAGGATCGAGCGGATTGACCACTCCGGACTTGAGGTGGGTGCGCCAGGTATATTGTCCGGTGATAAAACTGTATCGGGTTGGAGTGCAGATGGACGCAGGAGCATAAGCATCTGTAAAACGCATTCCGGCATCGGCAATACGATCAATGTGAGGCGTACGGATATGCTTTTTATCCGCGCCGTAGCAATTCAGGCTGCCATAGCCCAGATCGTCGGCCAGAATAAACACGATATTGGGTCTGGACGCAGGCGGCAGGGATTTGTCCGCCAGAGAAGTCAATGAACGCGCCGCAAGCGTCATATCTGTCGATATGCTCGCCATCGCCGCGGCGGCAACGGTTTTGACAAATGATCGCCTTGTCAGATTGTTGGAATATGCGGACTTTACGCCATTTACTGATCTCATCATTTAACTCCTCAGTGTGTGCATTCAATCAATACAACAGAAGAAAAATAGAGCCGTGTCGTTTATCGAATTACGCATTAAACGTAGTTTATTGGTCTCCAAAGACCTCTTCTTTCAAGATATCCAAATATAAGCAGCCGTAATCCACATAGGTCTGGCCGCCGGTATAGTGTGTGCCGTTCTCAGAATTGTCGGTGCGGCTCGGCGGTGCGGTTCCGGCTGTTGCCTCGATCTGGGTGTCCTCGTACCATTCGTTAAAACTGGTCACCATAATGATATTGTCAGCGGATGGGTCCATATGGGGCAGAGCCGCTTGGCGGATCATTTCGCGAAAAATGTCGCCTTCCTTTGAGTTTTCGCTATCGGTAAAATAGCGCGCCCGGCCGGGGTGTCCCTGTCGAACCGCCGTGTCATTATAGCCGGGTGCAATGGTCGGCATAAAAGCCGTCCCAACCGAGTTGGCGGCTTGCCTGGCTTGCTGATAAGTCTGTGCGAGAAACTCAACTGCTTTGTGTGTGCCGCCCAGCGGTTTGATGGATTGGCCGTACACATCATAGACGGTTATGGCGTCGAAATGTTTGGCCCATTCGGCTTTGTAATCTCCCGCCCCCTCGATTTGGAATACATCATCGCCGACCAGATAGATCTCCGGGAACGTTTGACGCATTTCTTTGAGGACGTCATGACCTCGATTGCGAAAGTACACCCTTGACAGATAAACAAAGATGACGGGACGCCCGTCAATCCGCAAATAACGCGGGTCCTCGAAATAAGTGTCCTTAAGATACTCCAAATCACTGATCCAGGCACGATAATTGGGGTTTTGAAAACGCCCGAAGCGTCCGGTGCTTTCATAGAGAATCGCATAGTTCAATTTTGATGCATCCGGATGCGCCAGGATATAATCCTTGAAAACAAGGTCGGTGAAACTGCCCGGCCCCCACCAACTGACCGCCCAGAATGAAACGCTGCCGCGAAGGCTTTGCTCAATATGTTCGGCAATCACC
>DSDR01000232.1 GCA_011048645.1 Phycisphaerales bacterium | reverse complement strand
GGTCGCCAGCGCGGCAATCGGACAATCAACGGTTTCGGTTATTCCTCAGCCGGTCAAGCTCGAAGTGCGGTCCGGTGAATTTGAAATAACTCCCGATACCGTTATCGCCGTGGAGTATCCTTCCGAGGCGGTGGGTCGTCTGTTGGCTTCACAGTTGCGCCCGGCCACGGGCTATCCGCTGCCGGTGCGGCGCTGGGCGTCGGATCGGCCGAATCGGATTGTACTGAAAATAGAGGCCGCGCTTGACACATTGGGTGAAGAAGGATATCGCCTGGAGGCCGGTTCACGACAGATAGTGATCTCGGCCAAAACGCCGGCGGGGCTGTTTTACGGCAGTCAGACGCTGCGGCAACTCTTGCCGACGGAGATATTCAGTCCCTCGAAAGTCGAGGGCGTCGCGTGGACTGTGCCGTGCGTGAAGATTGAAGATTATCCCCGATTCGGCTGGCGCGGGATGATGCTGGATACGTCGCGTCATTTCATGCCGAAGGAATTTGTAATGAACTTCATTGATGTGCTGGCGCTGCATAAAATGAATACCTTTCACTGGCACCTGAATGAAGATCAGGGTTGGCGGATCGAGATCAAGGCGTATCCGAAACTGACCGAGATATCGTCCTGGCGCAAAGAGACGGTCCTCGGGCGCAATACCCAAAACTACGACGGTACGCCGCACGGCGGGTTTTATACTCAAGACGAAATCCGCGAGATTGTCGCGTATGCTCAGCAGCGGTTCATTACGATTGTGCCGGAAATCGAGATGCCCGGGCATTGTATGGCGGTGCTGGCGGCCTATCCTGAACTGTCCTGTACCGGCGGTCCGTTTGAAGTGCAAACCCGATGGGGTATTATGCGGGATGTTTATTGCGCCGGCAACGACAAGGTATTTGAGTTTCTCAAAGATGTTCTGGTCGAAACGATGGAGCTGTTTCCCAGTGAGTTTATTCATATCGGCGGAGATGAGTGTCCCAAGGTACGATGGGAAGCTTGCCCTAAATGTCAGGCTCGAATCGAACAGGAGGGGCTGGCCGATGAGCACGAGCTGCAAAGCTATTTTGTTCGGCGGATTGAGACGTTTCTGAACGCCCATGGACGGCGTCTGATCGGCTGGGATGAGATTCTGGAAGGCGGGCTGGCGCCGAACGCGACGGTGATGAGCTGGCGCGGCGAAGGCGGCGGCATTCAGGCCGCACGCGCCGGCCATGATGTGGTGATGGCGTCCAATACGCATCTTTATTTTGACTATTACCAGGCCGACCCCGAAAAGGAGCCGCTGGCCATTGGCGGTTTTATTCCGCTGGACAAGGTCTATAGCTATGATCCGGTTCCGAGTGTCCTGGCAGACGCCCAGAAGAAGCATATCCTGGGGGTGCAGGCTCAAATCTGGACGGAATACATTCCCACGCCGGAACAGGCCGCTTATATGGCGTTTCCGCGGGGCTGTGCGTTGTCGGAGATTGCCTGGACGCCGGTGGACAAAAAGGACTATTCCGACTTTTACAATCGGATGACCCGGCATACTCAGCGGCTTTCTTATGTGAATATGAATTATCGTCCGCTGGACCCGCCGCGGATTGAAATCGGCCGCTGGTCGTCGGGGCAGACCGATGAGACCTATAAACCGATGACCTGGGATTTGGGCGGCCATATCAAAGAGCCGGGGGCCTATACGGTTCACTTTTCCTATACGCACGGCGCTCACCGCCTGGATATTCGCGAGGTGCAGCTTCTCAGCGGCGACGTTTTGGTCGCGACGGATGTTCATGAGGGGCGCACCGGCGGTTCGAATTATCGCAATACATACAGGCTTGTCGTTCCGAAAAAGGATTTTGATCCGCAGGCGCCGTATCGGCTGCGCGCGGTGGTTCGCAGCGACGGCGGATCGGATTCCAACGGCGTCATCAGCATTTTGAAAGACGAATAAACAGCAAAGGCTATGTGATGAAAAGGTACCTGAAAACAATTGTCGAGCAGTTTGAGATTGCCGGTCAGGTTGAGCGGATTGAGCCGTTCGGCGGCGGCCATATCAATGATACCTATTCGGTTCAGACCGGCCGCGACGGATCGACTGTGCGTTACATTTTACAGCGGATCAACCATAAGGTGTTTCGGGACCCGTTTGCCCTGATGGACAATGTGATCCGTGTGACCGAGCATATCCGCCGTAAAACCGCCCAATGCAATCCGGCGCTGGCGGCTCGACAGCTTCGCGTCATACGCACGCGGGATCAGGCGGGCTGCTATCGGTGTCCGGAGGGCAATTACTGGCGTATGTACAATCGGATTGAGGCAACGGCGTCCTATGATGTGCTGAGCAGTCCCGCGCAGGCGTATGAAGCGGCGCGGATGTTCGGTGCGTTTCAGAAGATGCTCAGCGATCTGCCGGGCGGTCCGCTGCACGAGACGATCCCGGATTTTCATTATACGCCCAAGCGGCTTGAGGCGTTCGGCAAGGTACTGGACAAAGACCCCTGCAACCGAGCCGCCCAGGTCAAAGAGGAAATTGCGTTTGTTCAGAATCATGCCGAGATATGCAGCGTGTTGGTGGATCTTCAGAATCAAGGCAAGATTCCCGTTCGCGTGACACACAACGACACCAAAATCAATAATGTGCTGTTTGATCGGACGACCGACAAAGGCGTGTGTGTAATTGACCTGGATACGGTGATGCCGGGGCTGTCGCTGTATGATGTCGGCGATATGGTTCGCACGGCGACGTGTCCGGCCGCTGAGGATGAGCGGGATTTGTCGAAAGTGTGGATGGATATTTCGCTGTTTGAACCAATTGCGCGGGGATTTGCGGTCGAAGCGGAGGCGTTTTTTACACCGACGGAGAAGCAGTATCTGGCCTTTGCGGGTCAGTTGATTACGTTTGAGCAGATGATTCGTTTTCTGGGCGACTATCTGGCCGGCGACGTGTATTACAAGATTGCCCGATCCGAGCACAATCTGGATCGCGCCCGAACACAAATGAAGCTAGTGCAATCGATGATCGAACAGCAGGAACGAATGAATCGGATCACGGAAATTATTTGGCGGGACGCCGCACGGTCGGCCGTCTCGGGGAGAACCGGACAATGCGCGTCCTTGTAACAGGCGGGGCCGGCTTTATCGGCAGTCATATCGCGGCGTATTATGCCGATAAGGCGCAGGTTCGTGTGCTGGACAATCTGCGCACGGGCCGACGGGAGAATCTGGACGGTATTGACTGCGAATTTATCGAAGGATCGGTTGCGTCCCGCAGGGATGTCAAGACCGCGATGCGGGATGTGGATTATGTGTTTCATCTGGCGGCGATGATCAGCGTGCCCGAATCGATGGAACATCCTGAAGACTGTATCATCATCAACACGCAGGGCACGACGATTGTGCTGCAGGAAGCGGCCTGGGCCGGCGTTAAAAAACTCTGTTTCAGCAGTTCGGCGGCCATCTATGGCGACAATCCCGCGGCGCCCAAGGTCGAGACGATGATCCCCGAACCGAAAAGCCCGTATGCGGTGACCAAGCTGGACGGTGAATATTATTGCCGTATTTATGCTCAGGAAGGCTGGCTGCCGACCGCCTGTATGCGGTACTTTAATGTGTTCGGGCCGCGGCAGGATCCGAACAGTCCGTATGCCGCGGCGATTCCGATTTTTATTCATAAGGCGCTGCGCAACGAGCCGATAACGATTTTCGGCGACGGCGAGCAGACGCGGGATTTTATTTACGTCAAGGATATCGTGGCGGCCAATGTGTTTCTGGCCGAGCACAGACCTCTGAGCGGTGTGTATAATGTGGCGTGCGGAAGGCGGCAGACGATTAACGAAATCGCCCGAAACATTATCGAACTGACCGGCTCGTCGTCCGAGATTCAGTACGCTCCGGTTCGCGCCGGCGATGTCAAACATTCACTGGCGAGTATCGAAAAAATAACCGACGCCGGATTTACTCCGCAGACGGATTTTCAACGAGGGCTTGCCGAGACTATTGATTTTTTTCGCGGCAGGCAGAATAAACCGTAATCATTAGAAAAGGGAAGGCTGTATGGCACTGGCAGGGATAGACTGGCTGATTCTTGTGGTATTCTTCGCGGCAATTATTGCCATCGGGTTGATTGTCTCCAAAACAGCGGGGCGAAGTTCAGCGGAGTTTTTTCTTGGCGGCCGCAGTATGCCCTGGTGGCTGTTGGGCGTCTCGATGGTGGCGTGCACGTTTTCCTGCGATACGCCCAACCTGGTCACGGGAATGGTGCGCGGCGGCGGCGTGGTGGCCAACTGGGGGTGGTGGGCGTTTCTGATTACCGGTATGGTAACGGTATTTATCTATGCCCAGTTATGGCGGCGGTCGCGGGTGATGACGGATCTGGAGTTTTATGAACTGCGTTACAGCGGCAAAAGTGCGGCCTTTATCCGCGGATTTCGGTCGCTGTATCTGGGGATTTTTTTCAACTGTCTGATTATGGGCACCGTCACGTTGGCGGCCATCAAGATCGGCCAGGTCATTTTTGACGTCAAGCCGTGGGTGGCGGTGGTATTGGGGTCGGCGGGCGTTGTCATTTACGCCACGGCCGGCGGCATCAAAAGCTGTATCTGGGCAGACTTTTTCCAGTATTCGGTGGCGATGTTCGGGGCGGTCTATGCGGCGGTGGTCGCGTGCAATCAGCCGGAAGTCGGCGGGCTAAACGCTTTGCTGGCTCACCCTGAGGTGGTCGGGAAATTGAGCTGGATGCCGGACTTTTCGAACTGGCTGGCGTGGGTACCGCTGCTGCTGATTCCCGTGGCGGTTCAGTGGTGGAGCGTGTGGTATCCCGGCGCTGAACCCGGCGGCGGGGGGTATATCGCCCAGCGGATGCTCTCGGCCAAAGACGAGAAAAACGCCATCGGGGCAACGTTGTTTTTTAATTTTATGCATTATGCGATGCGGCCGTGGCCGTGGATTATCGTGGCGCTGGCCTCGATTGTGGTCTATCCGTCGCTGGAAAGCATCAAATCGGAGTTTCCCGGCATCGACCCGACCTATCTGCGGCATGACATCGCCTATCCGGTGATGATTTCCAAATTGGGGCCGGGCCTGCTCGGATTGGTGGTGGCCTCGCTGATTGCGGCCTATATGTCCACCATCGGAACGCATCTGAACTGGGGCTCTTCCTATGTCGTCAACGACTGGTACAAACGGTTTATGAAACCCAATGCCTCTGAAAAGGAATTGGTCCTTGCCGGTCGGGTCTGCACCGTGATGCTGATGCTGGTTGCCGGATTTTTCGCGCTGACGTTTCTGGAGGACGCCAATCAGGCGTTTGAGATTTTGCTGTTGTCCGGTGCGGGAACCGGCGCGATTTATTTGCTGCGGTGGTTTTGGTGGCGGATTAACGCCTGGACGGAAATCATCGCGATGGTGGCCGCGACAATCGTGGCCTTTTGGATTGTGCTGGGAGTCGGCGATAAAGGCACGATCAAGTGGTATGTTGACAGTCCCGTCGTACGGGATCAGGTCTTTGCCATTAAAGACGTCGAAACCGTCAATACGGTCGTTGCAGAACAACGCCAATATCAACGTCAAATCGATCAGGTCGATGCCGAACTTGAGACGCTCGTCGCAGCGTGGCGCAAGGCCAAGGATCAGGGTTCCGATGCGCGGGATGCGGCCCGTGCCCGATACGACGTCAAACTGCAGGAGCTTGAGCGGTTGAGAACGGCCGCTTCAGCGCCGGTTTTGGTTGAGGCAATAGAGGGCAGACCATGGCAGGAAGACTATGAGGCGTTTTGTGAATACCAGAAACAGTGTGAGTTTGAGCGCGAAAACAAACGTCGTGCGCGGCTCGGTCTGGTGGAAGCGGCCACGGTGGACGAGATGGCGATGACCTTTGACGGTGTTGTTAAAGGCAATACGATTTATATCTTTCACCCCGCGCTGAATAATCTGAAATTCTCGGTACAGCTTCTGGTGTGCGTTGGTATTGTTACGGTCGTGTGGCTGGCAGCGACGTTTTTGACCCGGCCGGCGGACAAACAGACACTGCGCAATTTCTACCGGCAGTGTCATCCCGGCGGTCCGGGTTGGCGAAAAGTGGTTCTGGACGCCCGCGCCGAAGGCGTGGAGATTGACCGGACCGACGCGGTGGGCGACTGGAAGATGCCGTATCAGATCTTGTGTGTGTTCCTGGGGTGCGTGGTTATTTATTCGTCGCTGTTTGCGGTGGGCAATTTTATTTACGGCAATCTGGTGTGGGGATTTGTTCTGTCCGGCGTGGCCCTGGCGGCGACCATCTTGCTGTTTAAGACGCTGGGCAGGATCGGCATTGAAACCATGACCGAAGAAGGCGGCAGCGCATAATGTGACAGTCGTCAAAACGCTGTTAAAGTGTTTTGTATTGAGTGGTATGTGATCAAAGGCAATACGGCCGGGATGTAAGAATGACACAGGACAGGCTTTCAATCCAAACGGACGGCAAGGATTCGCAGACGGCGGCCAGGACCTATTGCGTCCTCCCAACGCCGCAGCCGATAGCGGTCGATGCGGACTTTGAAAAGCCCGTCTGGCAGGCGACCGCGCCGCTGGAGATTGCTTGTGTCCAGCCGGCAACCGGATCGCATCGGCCCCTGACGCAGGTCAAAGTGCGTTATGACCAGGATGCCGTGTATATGATCTTTCGGGTGGAGGATCAATGGGTTCGGGCGGTTGCGACGGACACGCACGGGGCGGTCTGGAAGGATAGCTGCGTGGAGTTTTTCTTTACGCCGCAGGCCGAGCCGTCCGAGGCGTATTTTAATCTTGAAGTCAATTGCATCGGGACCGTGTTAATGCGATATCAGACGGCGCCGCAACGGGATATCCGTTTTCTGGAGAAAGACGATTGCAGGCAAATCAAGCTGGCCGCTTCTCTTGCCAGGCGGCTGATGGCGTGCGAGATTGAAACTCCTGTGGTCTGGACCGTGGAATATGCGCTGCCGGTTGCATTGCTTCGGCGTTATGCGCCTGTTGAACAACCCCGAACAGGGGCGGTCTGGCGCGGCAATTTTTACAAGTGCGCCGATGCAAGTTCGCGGCCGCATTGGCTGAGCTGGTCGCCGATTTCGACGGCGTCGCCGGATTTTCATCGGCCCGATGGCTTTGGAACACTCGAATTTAAGTGAACGCATGGATGGGTTGGTCGGTATAAATAAAGACATAGTTTTTTATGGGGGTTTGACGGAACAAGCCAATTTCGCTGAAAGCAGGTGACGATGAAGGCATTGGTCAAAAAAGAACAAAAAGAGGGATTGTGGCTCGAAGAGGTCCCAGTTCCGAAAATCGGTATCAACGATGTCCTGATTCAGGTGCTGAAAACCTCGATTTGCGGCACGGATGTCCACATTTACAAGTGGGATCCATGGGCACAGCAGACCATTCGCACGCCGATGGTGATTGGACATGAGTTTGTCGGGCGTATCGTGGAGATGGGCAGTAATGTGCACGATTTCAAGGCAGGAGATATCGTTAGTGCCGAAGGCCACGTCGTGTGCGGCCGCTGTCGGAATTGTCTGGCCGGGCGGAGACATTTGTGTCATTCCCCGCGGGGCATCGGCGTTAATCGCGACGGGGCGTTTGCCGAATATATCTCTGTACCGGTGACCAATGTCTGGTATTGCGATACGTCGATTGATTTGGAGGTGTTGAGCTGTTTTGATCCGCTTGGCAATGCGGTGCATACCGCCCTGACCTACCGCGTCATCGGCGAGGATGTGCTGATTACCGGCGCCGGGCCGATTGGATGTATGGCCACGGCCGTGGCCCGGCAGATCGGCGCCCGATTTATCGTGGTGACCGATATCAATCCGGATCGGCTGGCGCTGGCCCGGAAGATGGGTGCGACGAAAACCCTTGACCCGCGCAGCGAATCGCTGGATGCGGTGCAGCGGGAATTGGGAATGAAAGAAGGCTTTGACGTCGGTATGGAGATGTCCGGCAGTCCGTCGGCTCTGACCGATATGCTGGCGTCGATGGCGCACGGGGGGAAGGTTGCACTGCTGGGTCTTTTGCCCCCGACGCAGGTGGATTGGAACTTAGTGATTTTCAACGGACTGACACTGAAGGGAATTTACGGACGGCTGATGTACGAGACGTGGTATAACACGACGATGCTGATTCAGTGCGGGCTGGATATCGCGCCGCTGATCACGCACCGTTTTGACTATACGGATTATGAAAAAGGATTTTCGGCGATGTTGTCCGGCAAAGCGTGTAAGGTCATATTGAATTGGGCAACGTAGCCGCACAGCGGAGAATAGAGATATGTTTGGCCAAATGAAATCATACATAACTGAGCAGCTTGGGCAGATGCGCCGGTCGGGTCTGTACAAAGCCGAGCGGGTGTTGACCGGTCCGCAGAAAAATCGCGTCGAAGTCGCCTCGGGACGATCCGTACTGAATTTGTGCGCAAACAATTATCTGGGGCTGTCTGACCATCCGAAGATCATTCAGGCCGCCAAAGACAGTTTTGACAAGTGGGGCTACGGCCTGTCGTCGGTGCGGTTTATCTGCGGGACTCAGCAGATTCATAAAGAATTGGAACAGAAGGTGTCCGCATTTCTCGGTACAGAAGATACGATTCTGTACAGCAGTTGTTTTGACGCCAACGGCGGCTTGTTTGAAACGCTGCTTGGGCCTGAGGACGCCATTATCAGCGATCAGCTCAACCATGCCAGTATTATCGACGGCGTCCGGCTGTGCAAGGCGCAGCGCTACCGCTATAAGAACTGCGATATGGAAGATTTGGAAGAAAAGCTCAAAGACGCCCGCGACGCGCGGTTTCGGCTGATCGCCACCGACGGCGTTTTTTCGATGGATGGATACGTGGCGCCGCTGGATGCGATCTGCGAGCTGGCGGAGCGCTATGATGCGCTGGTGATGATTGATGATTGTCATGCCACCGGCGTGATCGGCAAAACCGGACGCGGTACGCCGGAATATCGCGACGTGATGGGGCGCGTGGATATTATCACCGGCACATTCGGCAAGGCGCTGGGCGGCGCCAGCGGCGGGTTCACGACGGGACGGAAAGAAATCATCGAATTGCTGCGTCAGCGAAGCCGGCCGTATTTATTTTCCAATACGCTGGCGCCGTCGATTGCATGCGCGTCGCTGGCAGCGCTGGATATGCTCAGCCGGTCGCCCGCGCTGCTGGAGACACTGCGGGAGAATACCGCCTATTTCAGATCGCGCATGGAGCGGACGGGGTTGAATGTCCTGCCCGGCGACCATCCGATTGTACCGATCATGCTGGGCGATGCGGTAGCGGCTCAGCAGATGGCCGAGCGGCTGCTGGAAGAGGGAATTTATGTGATTGCCTTTGCGTATCCGGTTGTGCCGGAAGGCAAGGCCCGGATTCGCACCCAGATTTCCGCGGCGCATACCCGGCAGGATCTGGATATGGCGATAGAGACGTTTCAATCTGTGGGCAAAGCAATGGGGCTTTGCTGATCAATGGCAACCGAAAATTCCGAGAACGAAAGGAGATACTATGACGGCAAGATAACACTGCAAGAGAAGATGTTGTTGTAGCCCCTGATTCTTTTACAGTATATCATTGCGGGGGGGCTGATAGTATTGGTTTATTGAGACCTATTGGTTTGGAATTTTTGGAGATAACGATGTTTAAGACATTTGCAATAGTTATGATGTTGGCCGCTTTCCTGACGGCTGCGAACGGGATGGTTGTTTTCAGCGATGATTTCGAGAGCTATCAGGCGGCAAATCCTGCCGGCGCCGACTTTTTGGCCAACTGGACTGTCGAAGGTCCGGGAGGGGATAATTCCTCGCGCATTTTTAATACCGGACTGTATGGCGGTACGCGGCTGTGGATCTCCAATGTGGACGGTACGAGTATCACCAGCAAGGGAATTAACATTGCAAGCGAGACGGATTACGAGTTTTCGGCGCTGCTGTTGGCCGAGACATCCGATCCGTCCCGAATGACGTTGTCGTCCTATGATTTATTGGTTGGTTCCGATGTCGCCTCGGCCGTGAGTGTTATCGGCGGTCCGGTGGAAGTGCTCAGTGCCGGTTCGGATAATAATCCCAATAAAAATGACTTCAAGACCCTCCATGCATTTACTACCGGTGCACTGAATCCCGGCGATCACCTGTTCATTAAGATTACCTTCATTGGCAATGGAAACCCTCAAACGGCCAAACCCTATTTCGGCGTGGATGATGTGAAAGTCTCTGCGGTGACCGATATGACGATTGATCCGGCCAATCCGCCGGAAACGATGCGCGGGGTAGTGCTGCGAAACGGTCAGATCCGCACCTTCAACCTGGAACAGGTGTCCCATCGCGGCCCGAACTTTGAAGTCATTGTGCTGGATGAGGACGGGGCAACCCAATTGCCGATTGATCCCGGCCCGGTCCGTACCTATCGCGGCTGGTGCGAAGAAGAACCGGACAGCTACGTCGAAGCGACCTTGCTGCCCAACGGCGATCTGCGCTACCACGTGTTCAAGGGCAACGCGACGGACTGGTGGTTCAATCCCCCGTATGAAACCAATGACAATGCCGCGGCGGTGAATAACTTTACTCCTCTCGGCGGAACGCCTCAATCTCCCGCCGGAGCGCCCTATCCGGGAGCCTCTTTTACCGCTTCAGCCGCCGGGTTGGGCAATCTGTACAAAACCGTTTACCAGCACGATATCGGGTTTGATGTGCTGGTTGAATATATGAACGCCACCAATTATTCTGATTTGTCCAGTTACGCCCGCAAGGCGGAAAACGCTGTGTCGCATTTTAATGCGATTTATACACGCGATCTGCTGATGGAAGTCAAACTGGGCAAGGTCGTTTATCGCACGAGCAACGCCGGCCTGGATCGATCCAGCGAGCAATGGGGCATCGACTGGTGGAACATCAATGATTACTGGAATGCTATGTTCCCCGGCGTGAATCATCATTTTGTCGGATTTGTCGGCTCGGTGGGCGGCGGCGTGGCCTTTGTCTGCGACTACGGCGGTAACGGCTGGGCGGGGCGCACCTTTAACGGCTGGAACGGCAACGACCATAACTGGCAGCATGTGGCCCGTCATGAGGTCGGCCACAACTTAGGCGCCAGCGATAATGTGGGCGGCAATCCCGAAGGCGCGACGGTGATGAGCGGCAACAATTACGGGTTGTCTCGTTTTTCGAATCCCGAACTGCTCCAGATTATGAGCTGTCGTCAGTCGAAGCTGAATCAGGGCGTCAATATCCGTAATATCGGGCTGTATGATTATCCGGTCCCCCCGTATGCGAATCTTGACCGGTTCACCGTCGCGGCGACCGAATCGGGCAGACTGGATGTGCTGGCCAATGATTACGACGCCAACGGAGATTCGATTGCGATTGCCGATTTTCCGGAAACAACGGCGTTCGGCGGCAGATTGGAATTGTCGCCGGGAACCGGCCCGAACGGACGGGATGAGCTGTTCTATATGGCGCCCGGCAATAAGCTCGGGATGGATAAATTTCAGTACACCATTGTGGATTCAACCGGGCGGACTGCTCACGGCAATGTCCATGTGACCGTAGAGGTTCCGAACCCGACGCTTCGGGGATACTGGAAACTGGATGAAACCTCCGGTACGACGGCCTATGATTCAACGATCAATGGCAACCATGGTCAATTAAAGGGCGACTTGGCCTTCGAGACGGATTCGATTCCGGGTAAGTTCGGCCGCGCCCTGGTCTTTGACGGCCAAGATGATTATATTGAAATACCGTCGTTGAATTTCAGCAGCAATACGGTGACAATAACCGCATGGGTTCGGCCTGACAGTGTTCAGACGGCATACGCCGCGATTTTTTCGTGTCGCAACAGCGGCGCAGCCAATCTGAATTTCCGGGATAACAACCGGCTGGGGTATCACTGGAATGACAAGTACTGGAACTGGAATTCCGGGTTGTCCCTTTCCGTCGGTCAGGCGACCTTTGTCGCGCTGGTGATTGAGCCGACGCGGGCGACCCTTTATACCTATGACGGCTCAGCGCTGAATAAGGCTGTCAACAATGCCGCTCATCAGCCCGAATCCTTCTACGGCAGTTCGGCTATCGGACGGGATTGGGGCAGAGCCGACCGGAGTTTTCACGGCGGACTGGATGACGTGCGAATCTACAGTGTTTCTTTGACAGAAAGTCAAATTCAGGACGTGATCGCCGGCGGCGCTGCGGAAAGCCCGAATCCGTTTAACGGCGCGCAGGGGATGTTTTTGTCTGTTGATCTGAAGTGGTCGATGGGCGCCTCGGCGGCAGCCAATGACGTCTATCTCGGCACGGATTACGATGCGGTTGCCGCTGCGGATACCTCTTCTGCGGAGTATGAAGGTCAAGTGACCTCGCCGACCTACCGGCCGGACGCACTGAAACGAAACACCCGATACTATTGGCGGGTGGATACCGTGCTTGCCGGCGGCCAGATCATTCCGGGACAGGTCTGGACATTTACAACCGGCGACGGTTTCGGCGGGATTTTGCGTGAAGCCTGGCGAAATATCTCCGGCAATCGGGTCTCGGCATTGACCGGAAACGCCCGCTATCCGAACAGCCCCGATGTCGTGGAAATGATCAACTCTTTTGAAGGGCCGATCAACTGGGCGGATAATTACGGTACGCGGATACACGGGTTTCTTGTCCCGCCGACAACGGGTCAGTACACGTTTTGGATTGCCAGCGATGACAATTCGGAATTGTGGCTCAGTCCGACAACGTCTCCTTCGAACGCTATCCGCATTGCCCATGTGACCGGCGATCCGGCCTGGACGGATCATCGACAATGGGATAAATATGATTCTCAACAATCCAATACCTACAGCCTTCAGGCCGGACGCGCCTATTACATCCGCGCACTGCATAAAGAAGGCGGCGGCGGCGATCATGTGTCGGTGGCCTGGAGCGGGCCGGACATTGAACGGCAGGTCATTCCGGGCCGCTATCTGGCGCCGTATGCTCCCGATTATGATTGGTCGCCTTATTTTGCGGCCGATTTAATTGAAGGCGTCGATGCACTGGAAGGCCGCGATTATCTGGACAGCGTTTCGCATCTGGCGTCCTCCTTTGACGGCAATCCGGCTGTCTTTTCCAAAGTCGCCGGCCCGCAATGGCTTGTGGTTGAGCCTGACGGGACGTTCAGTGGCGTGCCGCGCGACGCCGATACGGGATTGAACACGTTTACCGTTCGAGTGACAGATTCGTATAACCGATTTACGGAAGCCCTGTTTGAGGTGTATGTGTGGGATATGTTGACCGGCGAAAAGGGGCTGGATGATTTGGCCGGTCTGGCGGAGTACTGGCTTGCCGGCGGCTGTACTGATTTTCCGCCCTGCGGGGGCGCGGATCTGACCGGCGACAAGGCGGTTGATCTTGAGGATGTGGCCGTGATGTCGAGCATGTGGCTGCTTGATTGACCGGTGCGCCTGAATACGAGGTCTCGGCGGGTTTGGGATGTGTGCCATCCCGCTGAGACTTTTTGTCTTGTAAGAGGCTGTTGATTTGAAAGCCGAGCAGGTCATTTTTATGCAGATGAAAGGCTGAAAAATGAGATGTCGCAAACACGCGATCGGTTTAATGGTTATGGTACTGAGTCTGTTTGCAGGAACACTTCCGGCCGGCGAATTTCCTCAGGATGTCAAATTGAAAGTGGTATCCGCCGAGTTAACGCCGCCGGAGATGTTTCAGCCGCGAGAGCGGATTGACAACGCCGTTGACGGGGATTTTACAACGCTGTTTCACTCTCCCTGGGCGGGTATTGCTCCGAAGACGCCTTTGTCCCTGACATTTACCCTTGAGCCCGGCGTTGAAGAAATCAGCTATATCGTTCTGACTCCCCGAGCCTCCGGCGTCAATGGCATCATTCGAGCGGGCGCGGTCGCCGTGAAACGAGCCGGCGAGAATGAATTTAAGGAAGTGGAAACATTTCGCTTTCGGCGAACCCATCAGGCCTGCTATGTCAATTTCAGCCCGCCGATAACAAACCCTGAGGCAATTCGCGTTACAGTGACTGATGCGTATTCCCAGGATCAGAAATATTATGTTTCGCTGGCTCAGTTCGAGGCCTACGCCGCCGCCCGTCCGGAGGATCATCCCGATTATCAATGGTTCACCGACTTGACATTTTCTGAGCTGGCTGACGGGATTACGCAGCAGGATATCGACGGGATTCAAAACAGTGTGTTAAAAACGATTGCTCAGCAACTGTTTGACGGAACGTACCGGCGTGAATATCGTGTTCAGACCTATGAGGCTTACCGCGATGTGTACAGCCTGGCGGAGGAACTCAAGACGGGACTTTACAATCAATTTGAGAATCCCACGGGCATCTTCTTTGAAGAAGATCAGGATGTGCTTGTTTTTGTGGGCGATACCCACGGCCACGACATTTCGCTTCGCGTGCGGGATTTTGCCCAATCCGGCGATGACCATTCGTACCGGTTGCGCACGGGCGTGAACCAATTCAAAACAAAAGGCCGCGGCAACGGTTATCTGAGTTATTATGTGGATCATCCCGACAGCGCGCCGCCGATTACTGTGCATATCGCATCCGGCCGAGTCAATGGGTTTTTTGACGCACGGAAACATACCAACGCTGATGGCGCGACACTGCTGGATCATGCCGTCAGCCCCATTATGGACTTACGGGGACAGCATGTGCAATTGGCCTATACGGTCAACGCCCTGAAAGCAAACAGCCCGGAGAACCTTCGCGATCTGGTGGAGGTGTACGATACCATTGTCCGTCATCAGTTCCACATATTGGGATTGTTTAAGCACGATCGGGCGCCTCAAAACCGACTGTTCGGCCGGGTAGTGTGGCGCGGTTATATGTTCAGAGATCAGCTTGGCGCCGGATTTAACGAAAATACCATGGGCGTCGTCGCCCGTTACCCAAAAATCCTGCAAAACTCATGGGGTCCGGTTCACGAATTCGGACATATTAATCAGACGCGGCCGGGGATGATGTGGGTCGGAACGACGGAGGTGACGAACAATATATTTTCGGTCTATACGCAGTATCGGTTTACGCCGGACAATCTGCGTCTGGAACATGAACGCGTGGCAGGGACGATTGGCGGTCGTTTCAACGCCTATCTGAACAATGCACATATTCATCATCAGGAATGGGGCTTGCAGGCCGGCCCCGACAGGGCCTACGGTGAACGCAACGGCGCCTGGGACGGAGATCATTTTGTCAAATTGTGTCCGTTGTGGCAGTTGACGCTGTTTTTCCATCTGGCCGGAGAGGGTAATCCGTGGCATCGTCCGTATTTTTGGGGCGACGTGTATGAGGCGGTTCGGACGCGCGATGAGACGGGCATTTCGCACGGCCAATTGCAGGTGGATTTTGTCAAACATGTGTGTGATGCCGTTGGATACGATTTATCGCAATTTTTTATCCGAATCGGTATGCTTCAGGAGGTGGATAAGCTTTTCAGTGATTATACATCCGCTCGCAAAACCATCACCGCCGAAATGATCCAGGAGGCCGTGGAATACGCCTCGCGATATCCCACGCTGCCGCTTGAGGACACATTGCATTATATCAGCGGCAACAGTTACCTGGCCTATAAAAACCGCCTTGCTCTTGAGGGCGTCCCGGGCCAAGGCGTTTCGGAAACCGAGCGGGGTATTCGCGTTGACCATTCCGTCTGGAAGAATACGGTCGTATTCGAAACGTATCGCGGCCGGGAGAAGACACACATTACCATGACGGGAACCGGCAGCCCTCATCCACGCAGTTTCACAGATGTGCCCTATTTCGAGGACTCAACAAAAATAGTAGCTGTTGGATTTGACGGCCAGCGAACACAGGTTTATCCTGCGGCTGAACAATAAGGATACAGATCATTACCGCATATTGTTAATTGATGGAAAGGATTGAAAGGATGAGCTTCAAGATGAGCGTTCTATTAATGTTGGTCGGGTGCTGCCTGATGTCGAGTGTGTGGGCGGCGCCGGACTGGGAAGATGAGACGATCATTGGTATCAACAAAGAACCTGCCAGGGCGTCCGGATTGTCTTTTGGTTCGGTACGTGCTGCGTTGGCCGGGCTGCAATGGTCAACGCCGCAGGAGCTGGTTGCCAAACGGTACGCATCGGATTATTTTCAGTCACTCAACGGCGACTGGAAGTTTCATTGGGTCAAACACCCCGATGAACGTCCGGTCGATTTTTATCGCACGGACTATGAT
>DSDR01000233.1 GCA_011048645.1 Phycisphaerales bacterium | reverse complement strand
TTTATACTGGCCTGACGGCAAAAACAGCGTTCCGCCGCCCAGATTGTCGATTGAGATCAGGGCCGTCTGAATCGCGTCGGTTACATCGGTCTGACCGTCTGCAACAATGCCGAAATCTCCTGCGTCATACGGCGTTACGATGATGTCATCGGTCGGATAAACCGTCTCGACAACCCGCCAGTGGGTCCTAATCCCCCCAAGCCAGTTAGACGCAAGGACGGCAAAATCGCGATAGTTCACAAGACACCACGGATCAAAGTTGGCAGGACTGTCGCAGTCGGAAACCAACCAGTCGGCAGCCAACATCGCCAGATCGCCGATGTCCACGCCGCCGTCTCCATTGATGTCCCCGTCCACCGGCTCGAACGCCTGAATGGTCGTTTTGCCGGGGTAAGTCGCGTTATAATCATAGAGCACTCGACCGGCGCCGCCATAGGCGACAATTTTTCCGGCTGAAACATAATTGCCCACCTCATTCGTTCGATCGCCATTGATCACAATAGATCCCGATTCAACATTAAGAATCGAAGCGCCTTTGATCGAATTGACGCCATCTATTCTGTTCAGATTCAGAACGCCGCCGTCTCTGACATTCACGCAGCCGGCGCCGCCATTCCACCCCAGACCGAACTGCTGTGAAACATTCACCGTGCCGCCATTGACATCCAGAATTCCGACGGATGGAGAACTGTATCCAATCCATAAATGGCCGCCGATATGGACTTCCCCGCCGGTCTCGACAATCATCCGATTACTTGTTCCGCTATTGTATCCGATACTCGACCAGGACGCCGTCGCGGTCAGACGCCCCCCGTCTTGGACGCGAATCGTACTGTTGGCGTTTTGAACCAGTTGGTTGAAAATATGGGAACCGGTTACCCGACTCTCTGCCCGATTGGAATTGGTAAAACGGCAAATGAAGTTGCCGTCCGGGCGTTTTGGGTCGGTGCCCGTCCAGTGGCTGCTGGCGCCCCAGTTGCCGGGGGTTCCGGTTTTATTCCAGGTAATATCCGCCGTCGCGGCCGACCATGTGGCGGCGCTTGCCTCAGCGGACGGGACCGTCTCGTTGCCGAAGGCATCCCGCAGTGTCACCGAATAGGTATAGGTGGTATTGGCCGACAAGCCGGTGTCCGTATAGCTGTTCTCAAGCTGCCAGCCGCTGCTTGTTCCCCCCGGATTGCCGGAGGTTTCGTTAAAGAGATACATCACCGGCCCGTTGTCGTCTGTGCCAGGGGTCGCCGTCATCGTAATTCGATCGGGACCGTAGGCGGCCGGAGCAGAGGCAAACGTTGCCGGATTGGGACTGGGCGGCGTGGTATCCGTCGCGACGGCGGTGACCGTCGTTTTGCCGCTATTCCGGTCGTTATAGTCATAGACCAGCATCCCTTCGCCGCCAAAGGCGACGATTTTGCCGTTTGATTCCCAGGTGTTGATATTCGTGAGTCGATTGCCTTCTATGACGATCGTGCCATTGCGTACATCGATGAGCATCTCGCCGCCCAATGTCAGATTGCCCTTGATGTCCACGAGACCTCCACCGTCAACGACCAATATTCCATAGCCGTTGTCCAGTCCCATTTGCAGGTCTTGCCCGATCACCGCCGTCCCCCCGTCAACGATCAGACGGGAAGGTAAACCGTCTGCTTGAGCCAATGCATCACGCCCCACAAACAGGCGATGCGCGGTTTCAAGTCTGCCGCCGACCTCAACCGTCAACGTAGCCACCCGGTTATAACCGACCGCCGACCAACTTCCAGCCGTATAGGTCGTCAGCGTCCCGCCGTTGACAATTCGTAAAAAAGTGCCGTTATTCGTCCCGTTGTCGCCCATGGCGAGCATTCCAACACCCACAGCCGTATCCACGATACACTCGGCGGCGCCTTCCACATTAAACTGGGCCTTGTCCGCCAAACCCGGCAAGCCATTGGTCCAGTTGGCCGCGTCGCTCCAGATGGCTGTAGCCGGGTAACTCTCGGCAGGGGCCCACACGGTATTGGCGGACGCAAAGGCCCCGATAACAAGCACAAGCGCCGGTATGATACGTGAAAAACGTGGCATCGCAAATCCTCTGTCTCTGATTGTTTCGTTTAATGTCAGCCGCTGCGGCAATGATTAAGTTGTCAGACATTATTCAAAGGGGTTGCGAGCCAAAGCCCGCAACCCCTGCTATCAAGTATCCAACATCGTTATCGTGTTTTCTTCTTTCTGAGCAGTCCCACAGCGCCCAGACCCAGCAGAGCCAACGTCGTCGGCTCAGGAATGGCCGTCACGCTTGTCAGATCCAAATCCGAATCATAAGTCGCTTCCACATTGCCGAGAATGCCGTTGCCGGCGATTAACCCGTTGTCAGCATAGTTCCCTATCACACCCATAAAATTTCCCGGCAGGGTAACTATGCCAGTTCCCATGATGTTCAAAAGCGAGTTCTGCTTAATCGAGGTCTCTCCATCGCCATGGATATTTGACAGGGCCAAAAGACCACCGGAATAGACATTCACAAATCCATCTCCGCCGTTCCAGCCAAGCCCAAACATCTGGGCAACAGTAACGGTACCATAAACATCCACTGTACCCGCGGCACCGGGATTGAAGCCAATCCACGCATGGTTACCAAAATTGAACGTGCCGCCGGACTCAACGATCAGGTTGGCGACATTATTCCACCCAATAGAGGACCAACCATCGGTGCGGGTGTTAAGGATCCCGCCGTCCAACACGCGGATGACACCACCCGGGCCGCCGTCGCCTTGAACCAATTGCCCCGCATCAAAGGTTCCCGCTACCTGGGCCTCTGCGGCATCAGTAACATTAAACACGGATTTACTATCCCCATCGGTAACCGGGACTCCATTGGTCCAGTTGGCCGCATCGCCCCAGTCGCCCACATCCGGCGGATAGATACCATTGGCCGCGGGGTTCCACACGGTAGCGGCGTTTGATACACAAACCAAACTGACAACCATTAACAACACTGCTGATTTCTTCATCATTCTGCCTCCAAAAATTAAATGTACTCGCCACAAAGCGCCTGTCGTTCCACCGTGAAACGGCCATCGCGCCCTGTCGCATCTTTCGATTGACACATACATTAAACTTTCCACATCCTCATCTCGGACACCCCGGACGCTGCCGCCCGGAGTGTCCGTTTTGAGGTCAATAACCGACTCCCTAATCCCTTACGGCATCGGAACAGGCGCTGTTAAACTGTAATCCGTCAGCCATTGCGAGGCGATTCTTGCAAAGTCGTCCAGATTCACTTTACAGTCAAGCGCCCCGGGGATATCGCCTGGATAATCATCGCCCAAACCAATCGCCCGAGCTGCCTGACAAGGGTTGTCCGCACAATCAAGCTGAAGCAGCGCAGAATCCGTTGAATTAAGCCCGTCGTCCACCGTTACGGTCACGGTAAACGGCCCGGAGTGATAATTCACCGCTACGGTCGGATTGGGATCGGTGTTGCTGGGCAAAAAGACGATGTTTGGGTCGTCAATATCCGATGTCCAGACATAGGCAACCATTTCGGGCGACTGATGAATCAATTCCGTGTTCAACTGAATCGGCTCACCTTTCCAGGTAATCGTCGGCGGCGTGGTAATGGTTACCTCAGGCGCTAATATGTTGGTCACGTCAAATTTGAACACACTGCCTTCGATCATATTCGGTTCATTGATATGGCCAGCGCCGTAAATATACGAATCCACCTGCCAGTAGTAGGTTGTAGGCGGGTTGCCAATCACAGGTGCATTGACCATGACGGTCGTCGCATCTTGGCCTGCGGTCAACACGTTGGTGTAATTCGAGCTGAGTTTGTCCGGCTCGGTCCCGAACCAGACATCAACCCATACCGAATCGCCGGGGAAATTGGGATCCAGATTCGTCCAGGCCAACGCCACATCACCGGCTAAAATCGTCTGTTTGTACGCCGGATAAGGCTCCATCGGAGAAATCGCTGTAATGGTCGTCCTGCCTGCATTTGACACGTTATAGTCATAGACCAGTGTCCCGGCGCCGCCAAAGGCCAATAGTTTTCCGGCCGCGGCGTAATTTTCGACAGCCGTGACCCGGTTGCCGCCAATGATCACCGTTCCAAATTCGATATCAAGGAATGATCCGTCCCAGATCGAGCTGGTGTCATCCCAGTGATTCAAATCCAGAACGCCCTCATTGACATACATATGGGCGACGCCGTTTTGTGAGCCGGCATACCAACCCAGACCGAAATTTTGGGCAACGTTAATGGTTCCGCCATTTAGATAAATCTCGCCGACTCCGGTATTCTGCATGCCATTCCACATATGACCCCCGGAATTCAGGACGCCTCCGGTCTCTACGATCAGAGTAGCGGGTCTGTTATACCCGACAGACATCCATTGGCCGGAACCGGTCGTAATGCTGCCGCCATTCATAATGCGCAGTACATTGTTTTGCGCGTCAGCCCCCCCATCGCCCATGACAAGATGACGAACGCCCTGTGCGTCGGTCACAATACATTCAGCGGCGCCGGCCACATTGAACACGGCCTTGGCGTCAAGCGGCGGATCCTCAGTTCCGAAGCCCGGAAGCCCGTTGGTCCAGTTGTCTGCAATGTTCCAATTCGATACGCCGTCCACGATTGCATTCGGGTCGGGATTTCCTGCCGGGTTCCACACCGTTGTTGCAGCGGCAAATCCCGTCGTCCACAAAACGACGATCAAACATACTATTTTTTTACATCTCATCTTTATTGCCTCCACAGAAATTGATTGTTTTCTTTTCTATTAGGATACGGGCTGTTTACGGGATAACCGTCGGCTCTGTGAGTGCATAGTCCGCCAACCAATCGACAACGAGCGCCGCAAGGTCTGAAATATCCACCACGCAATCACTCCCTGCGATATTCATTGGATAGTCGTCCGCAATACCGGCGAGAGCCGCCGCGGCACACGGATCAGCGGCCACATGCAGCACCATCGAATCGGAATCCGTTTCAGGATTGACCGCATCCCAAACCGTCACCGTCAGCGTAACGGGACCGGCTGCATAATCAACCTCTACAACCGGATCTTTGGCCGTATTGCTCGGGAAGAATACGGCGCTCGGATCGCTGGCCGTCCATTCAATAAAGACCTCAGAGGGGCCGCTTTTGGTAATCGTCGCCTGCAGTTGAACCGGCTCATTGATCCAGGTAACGGTATCGGGCGTGTCAATGGCGACGGTCGGCGGCGTATCATCGTTGACGTCAAATCGGAACACATCGCCTTCGATCACGGGCGTCTCCGGGTCATCATAGTCAACCACCGCCGGATCGCCGTAAATGTACGAATCCACCTGCCAGTAATAGGTGGTCGGCCGCATACCCTCGAAAACCGGCGCATTGACCGTTACGGTCGTGACATCCTGCCCTGTCGCCACCTCCTGCGAGTACGCCAGTGACAGCTTGTTCGGATCGGTTCCGAACCAGACATCGACCCACACCGGGTTGCCGGGTTCGTTGGGATCCAAATTCGTCCACACCAAATCGACAGGAGCGATTTCGCCCGACGGAACCGGTATCACGTCTCGGTAGCCCGGCCAGGGATCCATCGGATGGGTGGCTCTGACAATGGTCCTGGTCGCCCCTTCAAAAGGTTCTCTTGTAACCGCCAGTTGGCCGGCGCCGCCAAAACCAACAAGAGTCCCAGCGTTGATACGACTCCAAAGCCGGCTGGGGGCGGTCGCATAATTGTTATCAATCACAAGGGTACCGAACCTGACATCGCAAAGAGAACCTGGCTCGTCGAAATCATCCGGATAGTAACGCATCCGGAAAATACCATCATTAATCGTTAAAAAGCCATTACCTCCTGCCTTTCGCCCTAAATCGACAGCGTCAGCAACACGAACATATCCTCCATTGATAACAAGTCTTCCAATACCGCCGTTTTCCATTCCAAACCACAGGTGGGATTCCAAAAGAACCTGTCCGCCTTCTTCGACGATCATCGTACCTCCATCATGGTTGTACCCCAAACCGCTCCAGCCGCCACCGGTTTTACGAATGACGCCGCCGTCCATCACGTGAATAATGTTCGTAAAATCGCTGCCGTCTCCTGTGACCAAGCTGTCCGAAAACGGCAGTGTGTCGGTTGTCACCTGACACGCCACGGCCGCACCGGCGCCATTAAACACAGGTTTTTGGTCAACATCTCCAGGCATTCCATTGGTCCAATTGGCCGCGATATTCCAGTTGGACGCCCCGTCCACAATGTCGTTCGGGTCCGGATTTGCCGCGGGGTTCCACACCGTGTTCGCAGGCGCCAGTCCTGCCGTCAACAAGACGGCCGCTAAACACATTACATTGACTCTTCTCATTTTAACGACCTCCACATAAAGTTATTCATTTGATTGCGATGAAACACTTCACTCTATACGAAAAAAGTAAAACATCCTTGTCGCCGCTAACCATCCCTGCCTACACACCCACACATCCATTGAAACTGGCTGTCATACAAACGGACTATCGCATCCAGGACGGCCAGTTGTAATTGTTATTCGCAAGCGGATTGCCGACATTAAAGTCTCGATGCCATTTTTGCCTCCAGAGTTCGGTCAGACGTATAGACGCGACGGACCCATCGACATAAACACTATTGACTGATTTGCCATGGCGAACCAGGGTAAACGCACGCATATACCCCTGTCCATCATAGACGCCAAATTCCTCTGAATCAGGCAGATCCGTATGATGCGGCCACCCATCCACAGATCGGGAATCCAGAAACAAAGGCACCCCCGAAGGTTGCCGTACATCTGTCATTTTACCCCAAAATGAATCCACAGGCAGGGGGGCGCCAAACGTTCCAACGCTGGGGTCCATGATCCAGGAATTGGGAGCATAGCTGGACCAAAACCATTGCCCAACGTCCGGGTGCGCCGTGTCGATAATCTCTCTGCCCCAGCATTCATCGCGTCGTTCGGGAAAATACCGCCCATCGATTACCCAATCGACAGAGGGGCTAAGGTCTTGTTTTCGTTGCGCTTTCGCACAGATGAGTATATCGGGTTGGTCGATGTAATACGGCCGCAAGGTCAAGAACCACCACTGGCCGCGAGGATCGTTGCGACCGTCATTGTTCCAATCGGCATCGGGGAACTTGTCATCATTGTCAGAGGTGTAAAAAGAAAGGATGATATTCCATTGTCGCAAATTCGATGTGCAAATAACGGACTTGGCCAGCTCTTGTGCTTTTTGCAGCGACGGCGCTATGATGGAAAGCAGCAGGGCAATAACAGCAATGACAACCAGCAGTTCAATCAGCGTGAACCCCTTTCGCCGTGGCATCTTTATCCCTTTCAGAATAATACACACATAATTATGACCGCTTACAGGGAGCATCAGTGCCGCCATTGCTCTAATTTGCTATATTACAATTTTTGCTGTTCAAAGTCAACCAAAAAAACAAAAATAATAAAAAATTGTTATCGAAATGTATTTACAATATAAAAAACCACGCCACCCTTCGCTCAACAAGCAACTCAAAAGACCCTCTAATTGCAAAATAAGCGAAGAAATCCTCATTATTAGTGAATTAATTCAATATATTGAACCCAAAAACAAGACAATTTTTTGTTTTTTTATGTCTTATGTGTCGCGTTTAAAAAAAGTAATTTGGGTCATACCAGGACCTAATGTATAAATAATTATCAAGTTGTTCCGCTTTTACAGTTGACAAATATAAACAAATTATGTTAATATGAAATTACATTTAGAAACTATCGTCCTATTAATCGTGAAGATTGACAACAAAAAGGAATTATTACAGTGAAAAGTGCCGTCGCCATCAATGAGCCGCTCTCGATTCAGCATTTAGCCCCACATTCCGCAATGGACGATTTCGAGTCCATCGAATCGACCACGGACGCGCGGTTTAAGGTGGGTTCATGTGGGGTCAACTCGATTTACCAGACAGGCGATAAGAAAGTAGAGTTTATCTTTTTCTCAGGCCATATTCTGGCCTATGTAAAGTCTGCCTTAGGTTATCCGGCCTATTATCCCATTCATCCGGTCGAAATGAAAACGCCGATAAAAGCCGTATTAATGGATCTTGACGGGACCAGCGTCAGAAGCGAAGAGTTTTGGATATGGATTATTCAAATGACGGTGGCCTCGCTTCTCGATAAGCCGAATTTTGAGCTTTCTCAGGACGATTTGCCGTTTGTATCGGGCCATAGCGTTTCGGAACACCTCCAGCACTGCATTGGCAAATATTGCCCCGACAAAACGGTTGAGCAGGCAAGAAAGTACTATTTTATGCACACCCGTCATGAAATGAACGAGATCATGAACGGCCGAGGACGAACCGACGCATTTGTGCCGGCGCCGGGCCTGAAAGATTTTTTGTATGCGTTAAAGGCCAGGAAGATTAAAATCGGATTGGTTACCTCCGGCTTGTATGAAAAGGCCTGGCCGGAGATTCTTTCGGCGTTCCGCACACTCAATATGGGGGACCCAAACGATTTTTACGATGCGATCATTACGGCCGGTTATCCGCTTCGAAAAGGCTCGACCGGCACATTGGGCGAGTTATCTCCAAAACCGCATCCGTGGCTCTATGCGGAGGTCGCTCGTGTCGGACTGGGGATTGAGCCAAACGAAAACGGACACATGGTGGGTATTGAAGACAGCAGCGCCGGGGTATGCGCAGTCAGGCTTGCCAATATCCCGGTCATTGGTATAACAGGGGGCAATATCGAGCAAAGCAAAACGACAGGGCTGTGCCATCATTATTGCAAAGGCTTCGACCAGATTTTACGCATAATTGGGGATTGACAATGGACATCATGGCAGAACAACTGAAGAGTCAGCGCGAAAAAACTCGTCAAATAAACGTTTTTGAAATGGTCAAGAGAAAAGGCGTTGCCAGGACCAGGACCCAATGCCATTTCATTTCAAATACCCACTGGGACAGAGAATGGCGTTTTTCTATGCAGCGTACCCGCCATATGCTGGTCTATATGATGGATATGCTGCTGGATATATTTGAAAAAGAGCCGGATTACAAGTCGTTTCATCTCGACTCACAGACCGTGCCGCTTCAGGACTACCTGGAGATTCGCCCGGAGAAAAAGGAAACCCTCAAACAGTTGATTGCCGACAAAAAACTGCTGGTCGGCCCCTGGTTTTGCCTGCCTGATGAGTTTTCGGTAAGCGGCGAATCGCTGATTCGCAATCTTCTGCTCGGCCATAAAATCGCCAAAGACATGGGTTATGTCAGCAAAACGGGCTATTCGCCGTTTGGATGGGGCCAGATTTCTCAAATGCCGCAAATCTACAAGGGGTTTGGTATCGATTTTGCCGCGTTTTATCGGGGGGTCAGTACAAAAGCCGCACCCAATTCAGAATATCTCTGGCAAGGCGCCGACGGTACACAAATCGTTGCTTCGCGTCTGGCCATGCGGCCGCGTTACAATGTCTGGTATGTCATCCAGCGCCCTGTCTATTGGCAGCAGCAAGACGAGAACAACCGCGTTGTTCCCTGGTCATGCGGCAGCGGACCATTTATGTTTGTCGGCGACCGATACAAGGAATTGGACGCACAATACGCACGTCCGAAATTTCTCTATGATGCAGCGGCAATACCGGCCAGAGCCAAACAGGCCATAGAAGAACAAGACGGCGACTGGACAACCCCGCATCGCTTATGGTCCTGCGGGCATGACTCGTCCTGCCCGGACATTCGTGAAGTGCAGATGATCAAAGACTGCCATAATGCCCTCAGGGGCGATGCAGATGTGTTCCACAGCACGTTTGAAGCGTTCCAAAAACAAATCCTTGAACATGTTTCAGATGACTTGCCTGTATTGCGCGGCGAAATGCGCTATTACTCTGACTCCAAAGTGACCAGCCCTCTGTTTGGCTGGATCATTTCGGCAAGGATGGATGTAAAAATCGACAATTTCAAAACCGAACGCGAACTGATGCAGTATGCCGAACCTCTGGCTGTTTACGCCGCCATGCTCGGAGCTCCGTATCCGCAGGGATTCCTGGACAACGCCTATAACTGGCTGCTGCAGAACCACGGGCACGATTCCATCGGCGGATGCAGCCGCGGGATTGTGAGCGAGGATATGCTTTTCAGAACGCGACAATGCCGGGAGATTTCGGCCTGTGTCGCCGAACGTGCGATCCTTGATATTGCCGGAACAATCGATTATACCGGGCATGAGAATGAGCCTGTCGTATTGTTTGTGTACAATCCCGCACCGTTCAAACGGGATGAAATTGTGTCAGTCAATCTGGGGTTGCCGCGCGAAGCGGAATCCAACTCGTTTGAAATCGTTGACGACCGCGGACAAAAGGTCAACGCTGAAACGCTGGGGTCTGAAGCGTCCTTCCAGATCGTCCAGTCTCCCAACGATACGGCCAATATGTTTCTGACCAAACAATATCGAGCAAACGTTGAGCTGAAAGACATTCCGCCGGCCGGCTATAAACTTTTCTTTGTCAGGCCCGTTGACAAGAACAATGTCGTTTCGGCCCGCTCAGCCACGATGGTCACCGATATCAATACGCTGGAAAACGAACATCTGCGCGTCGCCATTCAGGGCAACGGCACGATGACCATCACCGATAAAAACACCGGCAGGGTTTTTGAACGGATGGGCTATTTCCGCGACACCGCGGAAGTCGGAGACCCCTGGCAGCATCGCGATGTAGAAGCCAAACAAGAGTTCACGACAATCAATGAAAAAGCAACGGTCAGCTTGATTCGCGACGGACGCCTGGAAGCGGCCTTCAGAGTGTCGCTGGACTGGTCGTTGCCCCAGTGCCGCACGCCCGACGATAAGGCCCGAAGCGAACATATGAAGACAGTCCGGATCAACAGCACCATCACACTGCGCAGGGGGCAAAAATGGGTTGACATTGTCACCGACATTGATAACACCGTCGAAGATCATTATTTACAGGTCGCGTTCCCAAGCGGCATTTCCGCCGACGCGGTATTTGCCCAGGGTCAATTCGATGTGCTTGAGCGCCCGGTTAAGCTGCCTTACTCGGAAGACTTCCGCGAACCTCCGCAATCCGAGCAGCCGATGAATTCCTTTATCGATATAACCGATGGACGCCACGGCCTTGCGATATTGAATGAAGGCATCAAGGCCTATGAAGCAACCGATCAGGACCGGCCGGAGTTGCGGCTTACACTGCTTCGCTGCTTTCCCCTGCGGATTTGCGTCACGCAAGAGATGACCGACTACAGCCGGATTGACAAGAGTTCGCAATGCCTGGGCAAACATACATTCCATTACGCCGTGATGCCGCACAAAGGAAACTGGGAGCAGGCCGCCCTGTGGAACGCCGCCGAGCAATTCAACCTGCCGCTGGTGATCGGCCAAACCGCGCCGACCCAAAAGGGCGCCGAACCGATGCAGAAATCCTTCCTTGAGATTTCAGACGAACGCATTGCCGTCAGTGCCGTTAAACGCAGTGAAAACGGAGCCGGTTGGGTGGTTCGACTTTTCAATCCGGCCTCACAGTCCGTCAAAGCCAAACTGCGACTCAACGGCGGTTATGCAAACGCTTTTCCAGTCACCAGCCCCGTTGAACGATTACAGAACGAAATGGAGCTTTCGGGCAGCACTAAGCGGCCATGGAGTACCGCTCGAATCGTCAATCTGGAAGAAATTCCGGAAAAAGAGCTTGCGATGGACAGCGCCGGTTGGTGCGCTTTTGAAATGGCGCCGAAAAAGATTCTGACCATTGAATTGATGGATGAAAACAACCGTCCCAACGAATAAATCCGGAGATCGACAGATTTGCTCGTATCGTCCAAGACCCGACGAGATGTTATGTGTGCGTATTTGCCAACCCCAATGATGCTGACAAGGAAGTGAGGTGATCCGTTGGACAATCTCTTGACCTCTGTTGACTATGTCTTTATTGCCGGTTATTTTATCATTCTGATGGGAATCGCGGCATACCTTCAGAAAAGGGCATCCAGCAGTATTGAAGATTATTTCATCGGCGGCAGAAAGCTGCCGGGGTGGCTGCTCGGCATTTCGGGTTTTAGCCAGTTTGTCGATATTACGGGCACAGCGGTCATCATCTCGTTTCTTTACATGCTGGGACCGAAAGGGATGATGATCGAATTACGCGGCGGGATGGTGATCCATATGGCGGTGATCTTGTTGTGGGCCGGCAAATGGCATCGTCGAAGCGGGTGTATCACAGGCGCCGAATGGATGATTTTCCGATTCGGCAACGGCCCGGACGGTAAGGCGGCCCGAATTATTACAGCCGTGGCGATGCAGATCTTCACGATCGGTATGGTCATTTATCTGGCCAAGGGCGTTGGAATTTTCTTTTCCACATTTTTACCCTTTAGTCCTCACACCTGTTCTTTTGTGTTGATTCTCATTGCATGCATCTATACCGCCACGTCCGGTTTTTACGGGGTGGTGTTCAGCGATTTATTCCAGGGTTTTATTATTATTGCGGCGGTATTTGTCGTGTCCATTCTGGCCATCCAGAAAACATGGTTTTCGCCGGAATTCCCGACTCTGGCCACTCAGATTTCCGGCATGCAAGACTGGGTCAGTTCGATTCCCCAATGGAAAGTCCAAATGCCCGAAGGATATGAAAATTATAACCTGCTGACGCTTATGGCCATGTTCTACCTGCTCAAAGCGATCATTAACGGCATGGGCGGCGGGGGCGAGCCTAAATATTTTGGCGCCCGCAATGATCGGGAATGCGGCACGCTGACATTTATTTGGACCAGCTTAGTGGCGTTTCGCTGGCCCCTGATGATTGGGTGTGCGATTCTTGGCATTTATTTTGTCAACCAAAATATTCCCGACACCGCCTTGCTGGCCGACGCAGCGGCAATCGTAAAAGGCGCTTTCGCAGACATCGGACATCCTCAGTGGGAAGCCACCATCTCCAAAATCATAACTCACCCCTCCGATTATCCGCAATTGGTCGGCCAACTCGAGGCGCTCTTGGGGCCGACCTGGTCGGATAAGCTGGTGTTGACGAGTTTTCACGGGACGATTAACCCCGAACGCATCCTGCCGGTTGTCGTTTTGAATGCCATCCCGGTCGGCCTGAAGGGGCTGCTTTTGATCGCACTGGTGTCAGCATGCCTGTCCACGTTTGATTCGAATGTCAACTGGGCGGTCGGCTTTATTACACGCGATCTCTATCAGGGTTACCTCAGGCCTCAGGCCGACACCAAGGAACTCATTAGGATCAGCTGGATAGGGACATTTGCCATTGGTGCAATCGGTTACATTGCCGCTTTTACCGTGGATAACATCAATGACATCTGGGGCTGGCTGATGATGGCGCTGGGTACGGGGTTCTTTGTGCCCAGTGCGATTAAGTTTTATTGGGCACGCTTTAACGGCTGGGGATTTACCGCAGGCATGGCCATGGGAATCGGAAGCGCGGTGTTGCAGCGAGCCTTCTGGCCGGGAATGTCAGAAATGTGGCAGTTTGTCCTGACCGGATCATTGGGGCTGATCGGTTCGGTTGCCGGGACATTGTTGACCAAACCGATGGATCAGGAAATCCTGAAAACCTTCTATGAGAAAACCAAACCCTTTGGGTTCTGGGGCCGTTTCAAAGAAGGTCTGGATCCGGAAACACGAAAAACCGTCAGTCGGGAGCATTTTTATGACATTATTTCTCTGCCGTTTGTCTTGGTCTGGCACTATCTGATTCTGCTGCTGCCGGTACTGCTGGTCATTGGCAATTTCAAAGAACTGGCCGCAGGATGCATCCTCCTTGGGGTTGCCATGGCCGCCATGTATCAATTTTGGTATAAAAAATTACCGAAAACAAACCTCTATGAGGCCTAATAGGCAGCAAACGGATGATAATCACGTTGGGCAAGCTAAGCCGTTTTTTTTTGATTTGTTCGTAATTATGTTGATTATTGGTACCGATTTAGTAATATCAAATAGGTATTGGAACCGAAATGACCTATTACAATGCCCAGATGAAACGGTATCTTATGAATCGCAACGATTTCGAAAAGCCGATCAAGCACAAGCTGATTTACGATAAATTATGCAATGACATTATCAAAGGCGTTTACAAGCCGGGCGACAAACTGCCGACCGAAAACGAGCTTGCAAAGATGTTTCAGACCTCCCGACCCACCATCGGTCGGGCCATGCGGGATCTTCAGCAAAAGGGACTGATCGTCCGCCGTCAGGGGCAAGGCACCTTTGTGATGCAAAGCAGCAAACCCAACAATCAAACGCTGGGGTTGCTGGTCCATTGGCAGATTCGGCCTATCCAAACCACCAGCAGCAGCATCTTCGGGGTAATGGTTCCCGAATTGCTCAAATACACCAGCCAATTCGGCTATTCCCTGTTGCTAAACGATGTGCCCCATGAGAACCCTTCCGACTACTCGAGCCAGGCCCAGACGATCTGTAAACGACTGGTCAACTCCCGAGTCGCGGGCGTTTTCTTTACCCCGCTTGAACTGAAAGAAAACAACATCATCAACCTGCACATCACCGAGCAGCTTGCCAAAGCAAAGATCGCCGTGGTACTGCTGGATCGAGACATCACCGACAGCTATCACCGCAGCCCTTACGATATTGTGGGCATTAACAACGAACAATCCGCCCTGATCCTGACCCATCATCTGATCGAATCAGGATGCCGGAAAATCGATTTCGTCTGCGGAACGGTTCAGACTACGGCCATCATCGACCGTTACCGGGGCTATCGGGCCGCCCTTGAGGAGCATTCCATTGTTCCCGGCAAAGATCGCCTTCATCAGTTTGACAGCCGACTATTGAATGAACAACCCGCCACACCCAAAGGCAAAGCAATTCTGGATCGCATTCGATCACGAAAAACCGAGGCCTTCGTCTGCATCAACGATTCAACCGCAGCGGATCTGGTTTATTTCTGTGTTCGCAACGGCGTCAAGATTCCTCAGGACGTTCGCGTCGTGGGGTTTGATGATTTGCCCACGGACGAATCGCTGCCCGTTTCCTTGACGACGATGCGTCAAAACACCTCCGCACTGGCCTATGAAGCCGTGCGAACCATGGTGGATCGTATCGAGCATCCGGATATGCCGCCGCGGGACATCATGGTCAAGACCGACCTGATCGTTCGCGAATCCTGCGGAAGCCACCTGAAATAAGATATACTCACTCGGCTTATGGCAAGTCAACACGTGCGGCGCGGTTTTAATAAGCCGACCGAACAACCTGGTTTTTCAAACACCAGCGGGCAGAGACGGGGACTTATTTGCGATAAAACCGAAAAATAACTCTTACGCTGCAGTCGGATTTGTGATAAAATCTGCCGGTCAGTTGCCCGTGGCAACCACTAAAGAAGTAGCCATAGGCCAACAGAAAAATAGGTGTTATTAATTCAAGTATTTTTGCTGTCCGTCCGATAATGCTGGTATAGCTTTTGGAGACTATTTTAGGAGACGTTGCTATGCCAGCACAATTGATCGAACAGAAAGGCAATACCATTAAAGTGCAATTCACATTTGAGTTGACCGGCCAGATGCTCCGGGACGAGGTAGCCCTTCAGGATGTGCTCAATGAAGCTGGCCAGGCGGCTATGGGCCCGATGCTCAAACAGTTTGACACCCAAGGTGAACCCATCCGCGTCAATGGCGTCAAGCACACGGTCAAAGCCTACGCGCCCCCAGATCTATGAGACGCCCTATGGACCGGTTCAGGTTGAGCGTCATACCTACCAGACCTCCAAGGGCGGCCGGGCCTATGTCCCACTGGAACAGGATGGGCGTCTGGCTCTGAACTCCACCCCGCGTTATGCCCAGATGGTCTCGGGCAAATATGCGCGTTTTGGCGCCGATGCCATCTGCGACGACCTGCTCGAATGCAATGGCCGGGCGTTGTCACGAAATTACGCCAAAAAGCTCAGCGATTTTGTCGGTTCTGTTGCACAGTGTTATGAACGTGAATGGGAGTACGACTTGCCGGCGTTTGAACGGCCGGTTCGCTCCATTTCGCTGGGCCGGGACGGCACCTGTATGTTGATGCATAAGGACGGGTGGCGCGAGGCGATGTGCGGCTCTATTGCCTTTTACGACGCCCTGGGCGAGCGGCTGCATACGATTTATTGTGCCCTTTCGGCAAGCGAGAAAAAAATGAATTTATTCGGGGGCGGCGGTGCTTTGGAGGGTTTGGAGTGTTTGGCGGTAGTTCCAGGGCATCCAGTCGGCGGGGGT
>DSDR01000244.1 GCA_011048645.1 Phycisphaerales bacterium | reverse complement strand
CGAGAGCCAACGCTGCTGGAAAAGCTTAACGCCAAAGTCATCTACACCAGCAGTGATCAGTCCGGCTATGAGGGTCAGAAAGCCATTGACGGCGATCCGGCCACGATGTGGCATACACGCTGGTCGCCTCAGGCAACGCCGCGCCCTCATGAAATTCGAATTGAGCTGAGCCGCCCTGCGACAATAACCGGTATAACCGTCCTGCCAAGACAGGACAGCAACTCAAACGGTCGGATCGCTGAATATGAGGTGTATGTCAGTACCGACCCGGCCACGTGGGGACCGCCGGCCGCCAAGGGAAGGTTTGAAAATAACGCCGCCCTTCAAACGGCACGATTTGACATGCCTCACAGGGGCCGTTTTGTGCGGCTGGTCTCGCTTGGCGGTTTCGATGACGACCCGCACACCTCGGCGGCCCACATCAATCTGCTGTCCGATTAGCCCAGCTTCCGAAAACTTGTGAACAATAACAAAAAATGGAGAATCGGACAGAAAAAACCCTGTAATGATGCTATAATCTTATTTTTTCTCTTTATTTTCTTGCAATACGAACCTGTTTTGTGTAGTGTAAGCGGAAATTTGTCGGAACCGGTCTTCCGGCTTTTTTTATTCATGGTATTTGACATGGAATAACCTTTTAGCTCTCTTTGTTAGAATTAGGGTGAGTAGCTCAGCCGGCAGAGCAACGGCCTTTTAAGCCGTAGGTCCTGGGTTCGAGTCCCAGCTCACCCATTATTTTTTGTCCGGTACCGGTGTAGGTCTTTGTGACGCTTCACGCCGTTTCGATACCCTAAAATCGTGCCGTCAAAATTGAAACATTTTTTGTATAATTCTATAGACGTCCCGATAATCATCAATTATAATATTCGCGATGTCTTATTTTTAGACAATTTTACTCTTTTGCTGCCGGACAGAGAAATGGATTTTAACTGTTCCAAACTCGTGAAGGTGCACAACTATTGCGGAGTATGGTTATGAGAATCTTCATGCTTGGCTGGGAATTTCCGCCGTATATCAGCGGAGGTCTGGGGACAGCTTGTCATGGGTTGACTCGGGCTTTGAGCGATTTGGGACAGGACATTGTCTTTGTGTTGCCCAAGCCGATTGAATCGCCCCAAGCCTCACACGTCAAAATGCTCAGCCCGTCTCAGATTCGCGATTTCGAGACATCGAAATCAGACGCCGGCACACTGGCCGGTCTGGAGAATGTAACGTTCCACTCGATCGCCTCGTCGATGCAGCCCTACACAACGCCGGAGTACTATCAGCAGAAGATCAAAGAAATCATTCAGCAAAAAAACGAAGAAGGCGGTTTTTCGGACAGCGAACGGGCCTTGGCGCTTCAGCAATGGGAAAACCTGGCCCATGAATCGGTCGGCGCCGGTCAATACAGCGGCGATATGTACACGGAAGTTCATCGTTACGCCGCCGCGGCCGCACGTTTGGCGCTACAGGAAGAGTTTGATGTGATTCACGCTCATGACTGGATGACCTTCCCGGCCGGCATCGCCGTGGCCGCCGTCACCGGTAAGCCGCTGGTAGTTCATGTGCATTCGACCGAATTTGACCGCAGCGGCGAGCATGTCAATCAGATGATTTACGATATTGAGCGTCGCGGCATGCACGCGGCACGCAAGGTCGTCGCCGTCAGTTATCTGACCCGCAATATTATTATCAGCCGTTACGGCGTCCTCGGCGACAAAGTCGAGGTGGTGTATAACGGCGTCGAACAAAATAATGACAACCGCACCGCATTCAACAAAATCGGTATTCGAAGCGATGAAAAAATCGTCCTTTTCCTGGGCCGCATCACCATGCAAAAAGGACCTGAATATTTTCTGATGGCGGCTCGAAAAGTGCTTGAAGAAGTCGAGAATGTCAAGTTCGTGATGGCTGGCACCGGCGATATGATGCACCGAATCATCGAGATGGCCGCGCAGATGGGCATCGGCCATAAAGTGCTGTTTACCGGCTTTCTTCGCGGCAATGACGTTCAGCAGGTCTATCAGATGGCCGATTTGTACGTGATGCCGTCTGTTTCCGAGCCGTTCGGCATCGCCCCGCTGGAGGCATTGAACTATGATGTACCGGTTCTGATCAGCAAACAAAGCGGCGTCGCAGAGGTACTGACGCACGTGCTGAAAGTGGATTTCTGGGATGTCACCGAGATGGCCAACAAAATCATCGCCGTATTGAAATACCCGCCGCTTCAGTTGACGCTGCGGGAACACGGTAATTTTGAAGTACGTCGGCTTCGCTGGTCCGGTGCGGCGCAGAAATGTGTGAAAGTCTATAACGAACTGTTTCAGCACGTCTGAATAACAAAATCGGATTTGAACAATTGAGGGTGCTGCTATGGCGTCGGTTTGTTTTTATTTCCAGGTTCATCAACCGTTTCGACTTCGGCATTATACGGTCTTTGATCGTTCGCCGCGTTATTTCGACGAGTTCAAAAACGCGTCGATCTGCCGCAAAGTCGCCAACAAATGCTATCTGCCGACCAATCGGCTCCTGCTGGATGTGATCCGACGCAACGAAGGACGGTTTCGCATCGCCTTCAGCCTGACCGGCGTGGTCATCGAGCAATTTCAGAAATACTGTCCGGAGGTGATGAGCACCTTTGACGCCTTGGCCGATACGGGATGTGTGGAGTTTCTGGCTGAGACGTACTACCACAGCCTCAGCTTTCTGTATTCGCGCGACGAGTTTCTTGAGCAAATCAACAAACACACCGACACCATGGAACGGCTGTTCGGTCAAAATGTTCGTGTTTTTCGCAACACGGAGCTGGTTTACAACAATCGGCTGGCCGAGATCATCGAATCGATTGACCGGTTTGACGGCGTCATCACCGAAGGCGCCGACCATATTCTGGGGCATCGCACCAGTAATTTTGTCTATCGTCCGGTCGGCTGCAACCGCTTGAGGCTGCTTTTGAAAAACTACTCGCTCAGCGACGATATCGCGTTTCGCTTTGGCAATCGCAACTGGAAGGAATACCCGCTGATGGCCGACAAATTCGCCGGCTGGATCAACAAGGTCAACGGCAACGGCCAGGTCGTCAATCTGTTTATGGATTATGAAACCTTCGGCGAACACCAGTGGCAGGACACCGGCATATTTGATTTTATGCGCCATCTGCCCGAAGAAATCCTTAAACACCCTGACAATGATTTCAAGACCCCCAGCGAAGTCATCGACGCTTATGAACCGGTCGATACGATTGATGTGCCGCACATCATCAGTTGGGCGGATATGGAACGCGATCTGTCGGCGTGGCTGGGCAACGCGATGCAGTCCAACGCCCTTCACGAGGTGTATAAACTGGAAAAACTCGTCAAGCAAACCTGCAATCAGGAACTCCTTAATGATTGGCGAAAACTTCAGACCTCGGATCACTTTTACTATATGTGCACCAAGTACTTCTCCGACGGCGATGTGCATAAATACTTCAATCCCTACGAATCGCCTTACGACTCATACATTAATTTTATGAACGTACTGAACAACTTGAAAGAACGCTGCGGTCAGTCGTTCATCCGCAGCTCCCGGCAGCCGGCAGAACACATCTCATAGCGTCGTCTGCGGGGGATATGGAACACCGTCAGGCAGGGAACGCCTATGGAACAAACAAGCAATCGAACCGAGCCGGCTGAGTTGACGGTGTTGACGCCGCGTTACAGCGCGGATGAATTGCTGGCCAAAGAATGGCTCCTGACCAATAGCCGCGCGGGATTTGCAAGCGGCACGGTAATCGGCTGCAACACCCGTCGTTATCATGGCCTGCTTGTCGGAACGCACCGTCCGCCGGCCAATCGCATTGCCGCTTTGTCCAACTGTCTGGAAACCGTTACGTGCAGCGACAATACCATTGCCCTGAGCACGTTTGAATTCGACCGCACGCTTCATCCCCGCGGATATGAATATCAAACCGCCTTTCGAAAGCATCTGGGAGTCCATTTCGATTACGAACTGGGCGTTGCCAATCTGACCAAATCGATTTATCTGCTGCCGGATTGCGATGCGGCGGCGGTGGTTTATGAATTCAGCGATGTCTGTGCGGCGTTCGAATTGGCGGTGCGTCCGTTTGCGGCGCTGCGCGACTTCCACAGCCTTCAGCACAATACCGCCGCGTTTAAGAGCGCTACCATCGATCCGTCTAACGTGGTGATTGAAACCGACAACGCACAAAACGGCAAATTGATGCTGCGCTGCGAGGGGATGGACTATGCCGCCGAACCGCAATGGTGGTATCGGTTTTTGTATCGCACGGAACGTTTTCGGGGACAGGACTGCTATGAAGATTTGTGGTCGCCGGGAATCTATACCGCCCGGATCAATGGACCGACGCGCATGATCCTTTGGGCGGCTTTAACAGACCCCGTCGGCGACGCCGAACTGGAAGCGCTGGATATTGACGTCGCCATTGACGCGCTGCGTCTGCGTGAAAAGGAATTGCTGGCGGTCTGCGAGCCGCACGATACCGTCCGCCGGCATCTGTTTTCGGCCGCGGGACAGTTTGTCACCGAACGTGTCATCCGCAACGAGACCACGCCGACTGTCATCGCCGGTTACCCGTGGTTTCTGGATTGGGGACGGGACACCTTTATCGCTCTGGAAGGATTATGTCTGTGCACCGGTCGAACCGAGACGGCCTGGGGCGTGCTCAAGACGTTTGCCGGCGCTGTCAGCGAAGGAATGATCCCCAATCGATTCGACGACTACGGCAATGACCCGCATTACAACAGCATTGATGCATCGCTGTGGTTTATCCATGCGGCGTTTGCGTGGCTCAGGGAGACCGGTAATGTCAGACGTTTTGCAAAGACGCTTCTGCCCGCCGTCAAATGGATTGTCGAATCCTATCGACGCGGCACGCGGTTCGGTATCCATACCGACAGCGACAAACTGGTCACCGGCGGCGACGCTCACACGCAACTGACCTGGATGGACGCCAAATTTGACGGCGTCTGCTTTACGCCGCGGCACGGCAAAGCGGTTGAAGTGAACGCCCTGTGGTACAACGCCCTGTGTCATCTGGCAAGATACTATAAAAACCGACAGGCCGAAAACGCCCGCTTTTACGCCGAGGTGGCCGAACAGGCGGCCGAAAGTTTTGATCGCGTGTTCTGGAACGGACACGTCGGCTATCTAAACGATTGCGTCCTGCCGAACGGAACGGCCGATGCGAGCCTGCGTCCCAATCAGATTTTTGCCGTTTCGCTGCCGTATTCTCCACTGGACAGACCCAAGCAGCAAAAAGTGGTGGACGCGGTGCAATGGGAACTGCTCACGTCGCGCGGGTTAAGGACGCTGGCGCCGATTGATCCGCGGTATAAAGGGCGCTATTTCGGCCATCAGGGACAGCGCGATGCGGCGTATCATCAGGGAACCGTCTGGGCGTGGCTGATCGGACCGTTCATTGAGGCCTACTTAAAGGTCAATGACTTCAGCGATGAGTCCAAACGCAAGTGTCGCACCTGGCTGGCGCCGCTGCTGCGGCACCTTGAAGAGGAAGCCTGCATCGGGTCGATCTCGGAAATCTTTGAAGGCGACCCGCCGCACAAGCCGCGCGGGGCGTTTGCCCAAGCCTGGAGCGTCGCCGAGGTACTCCGAGCCTGGCAGCTTATCCACAAAACACCATAACCTTTCAACGCGATGCCGACAGTGTTCGGAATGAATTTTCAGCCTAAAGCGTTGTCTTTATTTCGCTAAATCGGTGTTGATGGCCTGTGCTGCGATGCGGCCCTGCCCCATGGCCAGAATCACCGTTGCAGTGCCAAGGACGATATCGCCGCCGGCATAGACGCCCTTCATTGAGGTGCGGCAATTTTCATCAACAACGATATTGCCCCACTGATTAAATTCCAGACCCGGCGTGGTCTGCTGAATCAGCGGATTGGCGCCGTTGCCGATGGCCACAATAACGGTATCGACATTCATAACAAACTCACTGCCTCCGATGGCCACGGGCCGGCGCCGGCCGGACTCGTCCGGCTCGCCCAGCTCATATCGCAGGCATTCCATCCCGACCACCTGACCGGCGTCGTTGCCAAGAATGCGTTTGGGGTTTTGCAGCGTGCAGAAAATGACGCCTTCTTCTTTAGCGTGGCGGACTTCCTCGATACGGGCCGGCATCTCGGTCTCGCTGCGGCGATACACCAGATACACTTTCTCAGCGCCCAGACGCACGGCCATTCGCGCCGCATCCATCGCCACATTACCGCCGCCGAGTACGGCGACTTTTTTGCTGACCGCAATCGGCGTATCGGCGCCTTTGCCGAATTCATAGGCCTTCATCAGATTGGCTCGCGTCAGATACTCGTTGGCGCTATAGACGCCGACCAGATGCTCGCCTTCAATGCCCATAAATTTCGGCAGCCCCGCTCCGACGCCGACATAGACCGCCTCGAAACCATCCTCTTTCATCAACTGCTCGATGGTGCGGGTCCGCCCGACAATAAAGTTGCAGACGATTTTGACGCCCATCTTTTTCAAGACATCGATCTCTTCCTGCACAATTGCCTTGGGCAGACGAAATTCGGGAATGCCATAGACCATCACGCCGCCGGGCTTATGAAACGCCTCAAACAGCGTGACCTCGTGCCCGGCTCGACGGGTATCGGCGGCGACCACAATCCCGCCCGGCCCGGAACCGATAACCGCCACCTTTTTGCCGGTTGGCGGGGCTACCGCCGGCGTCTGCCCGCCGCCATGCGCCAGATCGGCCGCATACCGCTCCAATCGCCCGATGGAAACGCTCATATTCACATCTTTGAACTTTTTGCCGACGGTGCAGCGTTCCTGACACTGCACTTCCTGTGGACAGACCCGCCCGCACACCGCCGGCAGAAGCGAGTTCTCCTTGATGATTTCCAGCGCCCTGTCATATTGCCCCTTCGTGATTTCACCAATAAAATCCCGAATCCGAATTCGCACCGGACACCCTTCTACACAAGGAGCGTTGGCGCATTGCAGACAGCGCATGGCCTCCAGCCGTGCCTGCGTTTCGGTATAGCCCAGCGCCACCTCCGACATGGCATGACGTCGCTTAACGGCGTCCTGGGCCGGCATGTCCTGCGGCTTAATCGCATAACGGTCTTTGGGTTTCAACTGACCCTGGGCCTGTTTGGTCAACAATTCCTGTAAGTATTTTTCTTGTTCATTCATATCGATATCAACAGGATGAGTCGGCATATTTATTTTCGATCCAGTCCGATTTTGCATTGATGGTCTTTATACTGCTGCAAAGCACGTTTTTCGAGGTCTTTGTAGGCGTCCATCCGGCGCATCATCAAATCAAAGTTGACCTGATGGCCGTCGAACTCCGGCCCATCGACGCAAACAAACCGGGTTTGCCCGCCGACCTCCACGCGGCAGCCGCCGCACATTCCCGTCCCGTCCACCATAATCGTATTGAGCGACACCTGCGTCGGCACGCCGTACCGGCGGGTCACTTCGCAACAGAATTTCATCATGATCGCCGGGCCAATTGCCACCGCCAGATCGGGCTTTGGGCTTCGCGCACAGACCTCTTGGAGTGGTTCGGTCACCAAGGCCTTGCGGCCGTATGACCCGTCATCGGTTACAATGATGCTCTCGTCGCTAAGCGACGTGAATTGCTCTTCGAGAATCAGCAAATCTTTTGTTCGCGCTCCCAGAATTGAAACAACCGTATTACCGGCGTCTTTCATCGCCTCGGCAATCGGCAACAGCGGCGCAACGCCGATGCCCCCGCCGACACAAACGACCGTACCAAACTTTTCGATATGCGTCGGACGCCCCAATGGCCCGGCTACATAGCCCAGTGCCCCGCCTTCGGGAATTTCAGCCATTTGGGCGGTCGTTTTGCCCACTCGCTGAAAGATCAGACGAATGGTTCCTTTTTCTTGGTCCGCACCTGCAATGGTCAGCGGAATCCGCTCTCCGGCCTCGGCTTCGGGCGAAACGATTACAAACTGTCCGGCCTTCCGTGCCTGAGCAACCAACGGCGCTTCCACGTCAATCCGGAACACATTTTCCGAAAGCTGACTTTTATTTACAATTCGATACGCCAATCTAAACCTCTATTATATGGCTCACTATGTCCTGTTGCCGTGAAACACTATAAATAATGCTTTTGAATGTATAAGTATAATAAATATAGCAGGACGTGAGATAATTTCAACACAATTATCGACGTGAACCGGATTTTTGCTGCATTTCGAACAAATTAATCGCCAGACGCTCCATCGCTACCGGCGCCGTCGTACGTCCGGTCTTGATGCCGTGATCAATCCGCCCCAACTCGGCCAGGACCCAAGCCATTTCTTCAAGCGTGAGTCGAGAAAGCTGAGCGGAAAACGCCTCTTTTTGCGCCCAAAAAACACCGGCCTTTTGCATCGCCTGCTGGGGGTTCATCCCTTTGGCCATTAGAGCGCGAGCCGAAAAGAGCTTGCGAAAATGATAGCCGAACGCCCCGACAACCCGATACTGCGATTCGCGATCAGCGGCAAACATCTTTTGCAGCCGCGTCAGGGCCTGTGCAGGATTGTTCCGCGTAATGCCGTCGATGACTTCAAACGCATTGAACATACGATTGCGGCCGATGAGCTGTTCGATATCTTCCGGTGTTACTGTTTTTCGAGGAGCGACATACAACGCCAGTTTGTCCATTTCGCGGCACAAACGGCCGGGATCGTCGCCGGTCAATTCCACCAACAACCGGCTGGAGCGCACATCCAGCGCGATGCCGTGTTCCTGCTGAGCATAGGCCGTCACATAGCGCGGCAATTCAGAAGACTTTATAGACGCCACCTCGACCGTTCCGCCGATTTTTTGAAGAATTTTGGAAAATCGCGTGCGCTTGTCCAGACCCGCCATCGTCATCAGCAAGACGCCGGTTGGACTGGGGGATTCGAGATAGGCCTCAAGCTGCGAGCTGTAATTTTTTATGAACGGCTCGGCGTCTTTGATCAGAACCACCCGCCGCGGCGCCAGAAACGGCACCGTCCGCAATTCATCCAGCACATCGGCAATCTGCACGTCGGCTGCTTTCGGCTCGGAGAAAGCCGTCATCCGCTCCTCCTCATCCAGCAACACATCGAGCCGCCTTTCCGCTTCCTTGGCAACCAGGAAGGCATCCTCGCCGAACACCACACACACCGGAGGCGTCGTCTTTTCCGTTGTTTTAGATGAGGATGTTCGTTTCGCCATGAGCAGCCCCCTCTCTTATGTATTCTCCGAATTCGATGTTTCGTCCTCGTCCACGCCTTCGACCAGCAGCCGGGCCACCGCCACCAGCTTATCGCCGTCTTTCAATGAAATCATCCGCACGCCGGCGGTGTTGCGGCCGATGGTCCGCACTTCATCCAGACCGGTGCGAACAATCATTCCGTTGGCGGTAATCATCATCACTTCGTCATCGTCCTGAACCGCCTTGAGCGCAACGACTTTTCCGTTTCGCTCGGTCACTTTGATATTGATCAGACCGATGCCGCCGCGGCTTTGCACGCGATAATCGTCCAGTACCGTGCGTTTGCCGAATCCCCGTTCGCACATCGTCAGCAGCGACGCGCCCGGCTCGACGATGACCATATCGACGACCTCATCGCCGTCGCGCAGTTTGATGCCGCGTACGCCCATACTGACGCGCCCCATCGGCCGCACATTGGACTCGTGAAAACGAATCGCCATGCCATCCTGCGTCCCAAGGATGATTTCATCCGCTCCGCTGGTGATGGCGGCGCCGATCAGATCATCGTTCTCGTCCAGCTTCAGGGCAATCAGACCATTGCTGCGCGGATGACCGTACGCGCTAAGCACCGTCTTTTTCACAATGCCGTTTTTGGTCGCTGTCATCAAGTAATGCGCATCATCGAATTCCCGCACGTTAATAATCGACATCACCTTTTCATTCGGCGGCAGGCTCAGCAAGTTGACAATATTTCGCCCTTTGCTTTGGCGGCTCATTTCAGGAATATTATAGACCTTAAGCCAATGGCACACCCCCCGGCTGGTAAAGACCAATAGAAAATCGTGCGTTGAGGCGACAAATAAATGTTCCAGGAAATCGCCCTCTTTGGTTTCCGAGCCGATGACGCCCCTGCCGCCGCGCCCCTGCTTGCGATAGGTGTCCGGCGACGTTCGCTTGATATAGCCGCCATGCGTAATCATCACCAGAGTTTTTTCTTCGGCGATCAGGTCTTCGATCTCAAAGGTATCGGCCTCGTCCTGAATGATTTCGGTTTGACGGGGGCTTTTGTATTTGTCTTTGATCTCATGCAGATCTTCGCGAATGACATCAAGCTGCAAGTCGCGATTGGCCAGCAGCGCCTCGTAATCGGCAATTTTCTCGGACAGCTCGGCGTATTCTTTGGCCAGCTTTTCGATTTCCAGGCCGGTCAATCGCTGAAGCTGCATCGTCAAAATCGCGTCCGCCTGCGGGGCAGTCAGGAATTGATCGGTCTGCGTCCGCTGATCGACAAACGAGGCCGGAAGCAACTTGCGAAGCGTTTCGACCTCAATCAACCGCAGCGGTTTGGCCATCAGCCGTTCTTTGGCGGTCGGGGCATCCGGGGAGGCCTTGATCAGCGCGATGATTTCATCAATATCACTGACCGCCAGGATCAATCCTTCAAGGATGTGAGCGCGATTCAGACATTTGCGCAGCAAAAACCGTGTCCGCCGGCGAATGACGTTGAGCCGATGGCTGATGTACAGCTTGAGCATCTGGCGTATGTTGAGCGTTTCCGGGCGATTGTTGACCAGCGCGACATTATTGACCGCAAACGTCGTTTGCAGCGGCGTGTAGCGATAGAGCTTGTTCAGGACGACATTGCTGTCAACGTCTTTCTTTAGCTCAACAACAATCCGCAGCCCTTTGCGGTCGGACTCGTCCCGGATGTCCGAAATCTCTTCAATGACGCCGTTTTTAACGCAATCGGCGATCTTGGAAACGATATTGGTCTTGACCACCATATACGGGATTTCCGTCACAATGATGGATTCGCGACCGCGCTTGTTGGTTTCGGTATGCACCTTGGCGCGCACCCTCAGATGGCCGCGTCCGGTCACATAAGCGTCCAGAATGCCCTTTCGCCCGCAAATGATGCCGCCGGTGGGGAAATCCGGCCCGGGCAGTTTTTCAAGAATATCCTTAAATCCGCATTCCGGGTCGTCAATCATCAGCAGCAGGGCATCGCATACCTCGCCGACATTGTGCGGCGGCAGATTCGTCGCCATACCCACGGCGATGCCGCTGGCGCCGTTGACCAACAGATTCGGAAACTTGGCCGGCAGCACCGTCGGCTCCTGCCGTGTTTCGTCGTAGTTCGGCACAAAATCGACCGTATCCAGCTTCAGGTCTTCGAGCATATCCATCGCGGCCTGTGTCATCCGTGCTTCGGTATAACGCATCGCCGCCGGCGGATCGGCGTCAATGCTGCCGAAGTTGCCCTGCGGATCGACCAGCGGCACCCGCACGTTCCAGTTCTGCCCCAACCGCACCAGTGTGCCGTATGTGGCCTGGTCGCCGTGCGGGTGATAGTTACCGCCGGTGTCACCGACGATCTTGGCGCACTTGCGATGTTTGGAACGCGGCCCGAGATTCAGGTCATTCATCGCCACCAAGATTCGACGCTGTGAAGGTTTCAGGCCGTCTCGCACATCCGGCAGCGCACGGGCCACAATCACGCTCATCGCGTAGTTCAGATAAGAATTCTTCAACTCGTCAAGGATTTGCATATCCTCGAAACGTTCCGGTCGAGATTCTATCTTTTCTTCATCCATAAATTATCTCTCTCTCGATAGGGTCGGCATTTTCCCTCGCGCGATTGACTCTCGATGGGGAAAACCCGCCATATTGCCATCATCCGGGGGCCGCCGCGCAAACACCGCCGTGTCAGAAAACATTAACCCAAGAGGCTGTTTCGACCGGCAGTCTGCCGGCGCTTTCCAGCAAAATACAGAATATCAAAATATACCCCAATCCCCCTGAAAAGTCAACAATTCCTTGCCCCTAAAAAGCAGTGAAACGGGGATTTTTCACTTGCGTTAACGTGTGATATTGACTAATTTTCGGATACTTTTCCAATAAACCCTGTCTTGAAAATCTAATGTGAATGGTCTATGCAAACGCGACCTGGCCGGATAGAGCAAAAATGAACATTGCCCTGATCATTGAGCGTTTTGACATCGCCCTCGGCGGCGCAGAGCGTTCGGTCCGTCAAATTGCCGAGCAGCTTGAGGCCATGGGGCATCGGACCACTATCCTGGCCTCTGTCGCACCCGCCGCGGCGCCAGGCGTCACGGCCCTGTGCGGCCATCAATCGCGAGAACGTGTACCGTTTTCCCGATATCGAGCCGCCCTCGAGGCGCATCTGAAAACCGCTGATTACGACATCATTCACAGCACCCTGCCATTCGACGGGGCCGATCTCTATCAGCCCCGCGGCGGCTCGTATGCCCAAGCCGCTCTGCGCAGCGCCGCGGCCTATCCGAATCCGCTGATCACGCTGTTCAAACGCGCCACCGGTCTTGCCAATTCCAGACGCAGACAATATATACGGGCCGAACGGCAGCTCTGCTCCGGGAGCACGGTCCTTATCGCTGCGCTGTCGGATTACGTCAAGAGACAGTTTCAAAGGCGCTATCATCTGCCCGATCAGCGTATTGCACTAACGCCCGGCGGCGTCAAGATCCCCTTGCCAATCGACCCGGACCAGGCCGGCCATTGCGAGCGGCAGGTTATTTCGGCGCTGCAGGCAGACCGGTCACAAGCCACCGTGCTGCTGTTTGCCGCCAATAATTTTCGCCTGAAAGGATTGCACGACCTGCTGAACGCCATGAGCGTCTTCAAACAACGGATGCCTTCCCATCGGCTCGTGCTGATCGTTGCCGGATCCGGCAAACAGCGTCCCTTTCGACGCCTTGCCGCCAGACTCAATATCGACAGCGATGTGTATTTCGCCGGTTACACTGACGCCGTCGAAAATTATTTAGCAATCTGCGACGCGGCCGTTCTGCCAACGTATTATGACCCGTGCTCGCGGTTTATTCTTGAGGCATTGGCACTGACCAAGCCGGTCTTGACCACCCGTTACAACGGAGCGGCCGAGGTTTATCAACACCTTCGACATGGAATCATTCTCGATGAACCGAATCCAATCGAACCGTTCGTCCACGGCCTGACCGCCCTTTCGCAGCCTGAAAACCGGCGCCATATGTCCGAGGCCATTCGGCAGGACGGCCTGACACAGGCCGTCTCCATCGAGAACCATTGCACCGCCTTAATCAATCTCTACCAGTCCATTTATAATCAAAAGCACAAAACCGTATGATGAACTCAATGATTCTGATTGCAGGCGCTTATCTGCTCGGCTCGATTCCGTTCGGTTTCCTGATCGCCCGGGCGCACGGGGTGAATTTGCGTGCGGTCGGTTCGGGCAATATCGGCGCAACCAATGTCTCGCGGGCACTGGGCAAAAAATGGGCGTATGTGTGCTTTCTGCTGGATGTGCTCAAAGGCCTGACGCCGATGCTGCTGGCGCGACTGCTGGGTGTCGTTTCAGAGCAGCCGAATACACAGGAACTGCTCATCTGGATTTTGGTCGGATGTGCGGCGGTGTGCGGCCATATTTTTCCGATTTATCTGAACTTCAAAGGCGGCAAAGGCGTGGCAACCAGTCTGGGGATTGTGTTGGGGCTGTGGCCGTATTTTACGCTCTGCGGCATCGCGGCGTTTCTGATCTGGACGGCGGCACTATGGCTTTGGCGATATGTCTCGCTGGCCTCGATGATTGCCGCGATCAGCTTTCCGGTGATATTTGCAACCCTGACGGCCGTCTTTGATGACTGGCGGTTTTCACAGCTTTGGCCGCTGCTGATTATCGCAACGGTGATGGCGATTTTGGTCGTGCTTCGACACCACGAGAACATCAAACGCCTGCTGAACGGCTCGGAACAAAAAATCGGCCGCAAAATATAATATCAACTCTCGAAATTCCGTATCAGGATTTTTTTCGAGGTACGACCGGCGGCTTCATTTTTGACATAATGCCCAGCAGGACGGCTCCGAACAGAATCAGATAAATCGAGATATTCTGCGAGATGGTGCCGCCTTTATACAGCATCCACCAGGCGTATTCAAAGGGGTTGTCGTCGCGCAGCATTTCCAGGACAAATCGCGTAACCCCATAGGCAATGAGCATCAATCCCAAAACCATCCCCGGCTTTCTCAGGCCGATGCGGCGCCACAGGCCATAGAAAATCGCCGTCAGCAAAAACGCATTCAGACTCGAATAAAGCTGCGTCGGATGGACGGGCAGACAACGATACGGGCCTTCGGTAACGGCGGCTTGCTGTTCAGGCGTAAGCTCTTCTTTGGGCTTGAGGGCGGCGCGGTATTTATCCTGTTCAGAGGCCTGAATCCAATCGCCCTGCCGATTCTGCCAGCCGAAGTAGTCGCTCGGCAATTCCAGCCGGGGCTTATCACGCATTCGCGCCTCATTGGGATAGACCAGATTGTAATACGGCAGACTTCCATAAGGAAACTGTACCGCCCACGGCACGTCAGCAGGGCCGCCGTAACAGCAGCCGTTCAAAAAACAGCCGATTCGACCGAACGCCAATCCAAGCATCAATCCAACCGCCAGCACGTCAAAATACAGCCGCCACGACAGCTTTTTGAAGCGAAGATAAACCAGCAAAAAGACGATGGCCGTCAAGACCCCGCCGAGAAACTCAAAGCCTGCACCGGAAAAAATCAGCTTCCACAGCGATCGCGACGGGTCATAATGGTGAACCACATAAAACAGCTTGGAACCGGCCACGCCGGCAAGCAGGGCATACAGCGCGGCGTTGGTAATCCATTCGGGATTTTGACCGGCTTTTTTCATCATCCGGCGCATCAGCAGCGTCGCCAGCAAAAATCCGATCACCATCATCGTGCCGTAGCTTTTGACGGTGATATTCAGAAACGGAACTTCGAATAATTCCGGGTGCATGTGTTCTCGGTCCTATTTAACGAAGTGATAGCCATTGTGCTCGTCGCACGCGATAATATGCGGTTTATGAGCTTTCAGTTCATCCGGGTCGTAATAGGCAAAGTTCATGATAATGACAATATCGCCGGGGCTAAACAGCCGCGCCGCCGCGCCGAGGACGATGATGTCTTTGCTTCCGGCCGGTTCGGGCACCACATAGGTCTCCACCCGCTCACCGTTGGTGACATTGGCCACCAGCACCTCTTCGTAGTTTTGGATTCCCGCCGCTTCGAGCATCTCGGCGTCAATGCCGATGCTGCCGGGATAATCAATTTTCGTCCGGGTGACTCGTGCCCGATGAATTTTGCCTTTTAACGCTTTGACCCACATTCTCAATGATTCCCGCAATAAATCAGATATTTGAAAATTTTCATTATACGCACTTTTCCGGCGGACGCAAGTCCAGCAGGCAATTATCAATCAGCCGCGTCGAGCCGATAAACACCGCCAGCGCAACCAGCACCCGACGGTCAATGATCTCGACCGGTTCAAGTGTTTCCATATCGACGATGCTGACATATTCAATTTGCCCGCCGGCCCGTTCAATGAGACCGCACATTAGCTCGATCAGTTCATTCGCATGGCGACAGCCTTGGTCAAACATTTGACGGCAGGATTCCAGCGCCTGATACAAGCAGACCGCCTGTCGTCGCTCATCCGGCGACAAGTAGCGATTTCGGCTGCTCATCGCCAGCCCATCCGGCTCACGGACAATCGGACAGACCCGAATCGTCAGCGGAAAATTCAAATCGTCCACCATCCGCCGGATCACGATGGCCTGCTGGGCGTCTTTTTGGCCGAAATAGGCGATATCGGGCATCACAATGTTAAACAATTTGGCACACACGGTCGTAACGCCGCGAAAATGCCCCGGCCGGGTCGCACCGCACAAACCGTCGGTCAACTTTTCCACCTCGACCCACGTCTGCTGGCATCGGGGGTACATTTGATCCGCCGACGGTGCAAAAATTGCATCAACGCCGAGCCGCTGACAATAGGCTGTATCCTGCTCGAATGTGCGGGGGTATCGGGAAAAATCCTCATTGGGTCCAAACTGAGTCGGATTGACAAAAATGCTAACGACGACAAAGCCGCACTCGCGCACTGCGTTTTCGATCAGCGCCCCGTGCCCGGCATGAAGCGCCCCCATCGTCGGCACCAGACCGAGACGCTTGCCGTCGCGGCGCGCCGAGCGGACACATTCTCGAATTTCATCAATTACTGAGACAATTTTCATTGTTTACAAAGCCATATAATATCGTATTTCATCAGCCCACGCAGCCGCCTGCTCCGGCTGTGCACACTGACACGCATCAATGCGGATCACCGGACACGTCATCCAGGCGGCGTACAGGCTGTCGTATTTTTGTTTGAGAGCCGTCAGGAAATTCGGCTCAATGTGTTGTTCGTACGGTCGATTGCGCCGATGAATCCGATCCAGACACGCTTGGACCGAATCATTCAGATACACGACCACGACCGGAGCGGACACCTGTTCAACGACGCACGCATAATGTCTTTTGTACGAGGCCAGTTCATCGGCGTCCAGCCAGCTTGACGCATACACCAGGGCTTTGTCAAAGACATAATCGCTGACGTAGCACTGGCCGTTTTTGAGTCGGTCGCGGCGTAACTGCGCGG
>DSDR01000106.1 GCA_011048645.1 Phycisphaerales bacterium | reverse complement strand
CTGTATGCGTGCCCTCAGGGCGGTTTTTTGAAACCGTTTGTCAAGTTTTCAGACAGTCAGTGCCGCCAGCCCTGAACATTTCGCCGTGTGCTGTGCAGATTTCTCCGTCCAGGGATTTTTCTCAAACATTGCAAACAATTCGTTAATTCGCAACAATTGCGCCGACAGCGGATATCGCCGCTCCACAAAGGCTCGATAGGCCTGCGAATCGTAGTGCGGCTCACAAATCCGTCGGCAAAACTCCTCCGGCGTGGTAAACAAATAGTCCCGGCCAAACAGCTCTTCGGCGCCGGGAAAATTGAATATGACCGGCTTGATCCCTGCGGCCATCGCCTCCAGTATCCCCATCGGGCATCCTTCGATGACGCTGGTGGAGACGAGATATTGTTTATCGGCCAGCCAGTGCGGAATATCGTCCTGAAATCCGTCATAGACAATCACATCCTCCAATCCCATCGCCGAGCGCGTATGTTCGTAAACGTGCTGCATCAGCAATTCCTTCACCTGCCCGGCTATAAAAAGGCGATAGTGCGGATCTTTCTTTTTCAACGCCGCCATACACTGAAACAGCAGCATCGGATTTTTTACCATACGCAGCGCACCGATGAACGCGATATTCCTGCCGGGACGGCGAGAGGTATAGGGATGGGTCTCGGGATTAACGCCGTTGGGAATGCACACGATCGGTACACGGCTGCGAAGATCTTTGACCCAGTGCTCTGCCGCCTTAAGAACCCATTCGTTGCCGACCGTGACCAGCACATCGACATGATCCCAGTTGATCTGCGCCGGCCAGGGATCATAGGCCTCATAGCGGTGCAGTCGAATGATGGTGCGGCAGACTTTCGGCAGCGACGTACCGATTTGAGCCAGATTGGTACACCACTCAAACCACGAAATATCGCTCCATTGCATCAGCTCCATCAGTTGTTTTTCGGATCCGCCCTCAAATATCCGCACTTCATATCGCCGGCGGGTAAATTCAATGATATCGTTGAGAAAGTTTGCTCCGTCGCCGCCGACAAAAAAAGCGATTTTGGCGCGTTTGGTTCGAAAAGCGGCGATCTGCGCATCCAGTTGGCGCGCCTCAGGCAGCGCACGGCGTCCTCGGTGCAACACATCCATGGCCGAGGCCGGTTCGTCCGCGGCGATAAATCCGTCGGCGATGTGCTGAACAAGGGCCTCATCCAGCAGCCCTTCCGAGCGGAGTGTGTCAAACCAGCGCATCGCCTGCCACGGCTGACCTGCCGCAAGATAAGCTTTTGCCAGATTGCGATAGACCTGAACGGGACACACATCTGTTTCAACGGCGCGGCGAAAATATTGAATCGCTTCGTCAAATCGTCCCTCTGCATAGAGCACCGCACCGGCGTCGTTCCACGCCGCGCCGTGATGAGGACGTTCTTTCAAATAGGCGTCCAAATGCTCCAGTGCGGCAGCCGTCCGGTTTGTCCGCGCTTCGTTCAGCGCCTGCTGATACAAATCATCGGCGTTTATCATTCGTTATGTTCCATTCTCACACGTTTCGTTTGCCTGCATTCGGCTGTCTGCGGTCAACGTAAAAAATCCAGCAGCGACATTCGAAACATTTTTGAGGCGACATTCAGCGACATTTCATACAACACCGAGTAACGCGCCAAATCAATCGCCACCTGCGTCACATCGGCGTCATACAACCGGCTGATTTCTTCATCCGTATTCAGTTTCATCTCGTCAATGCTGTCTCTCAGACTGGTCAGGGTCTGCACCCGTCCGCCGACGATCGGAAACGCCCGCACGACTTTTTCCTCAACATTCTGCATCAGGGTCACTGTGCCGGCAATCATTTCCGTAATCTGCGATTCGGACAGCCCTTCAGCATTGTTGAGCAAATCCCGCGCACTGATCAGTATATTGAACATATCAAAGGTCCCGTCCGCGCGAACCGGCTCTTTGCCTTCGGAGGTGATATTGGACGCATCCACATAGAGCACTTCATCGGTCGTCGGGTTAATCACCGCCACGTTGGTTTTGTTTTCATCGGTTACCGCCGCCCAATGCTCGCCGTCAAGGGACAATTCATAGCTGCTGCCCGCTTCTCTGATGTTCAGAAAAACATCGCCGCGCGTATTCGAGGCGCCGGACCCGGGCGCAGCGCCGGTATCGCCGAAGAATTGAAGGCCTTTTCGACTGTCGGCGCCGAACAGGTCACTGCCGACCAGCAAAGCCGACATTTCCAGGCCTTTGACCACCTCGACTTTCTGCTCCTCGCTGCTGCCCTGGTACGTGACCCGAACAATATTGCCGTCGCCGTCCCGCACGACTGCATAAGGCGGAACGCCGGAACCGGCGCCGCCGAACAGATACTGATTCAGGCGGTCGGTATTGCACAGCGCCACCAGTTGCTCCAGCGCATTATTCAGATCGGCCGCCAGGGTACTGCGAAGCTGCTGGCTGGTGGTGCCGGACAATGTCGCCGTCAGGGAGGCTCGCGCACGGGCAATCTCATTGGTGATGCTCTGGATAACCGACGAGCTTAAATCCAGTACGCCGATGACTTCATCCAGTGTTTTGAGGTACTGCGTTTTGGTGCGGCTGTCGCCCTGAAGTGCGAGCACGCCATTGGCGACGGCCGGGTCTTCGGACACGCGAAGCATATTCAGTCCCGTCGCGGCTCTTTGCTGAAGCGAGGCCAGCGCGGTTGAATTCTTCGCAATCGCCCAACTGGACATTTTATAAATGGCATCCAGTGAATAACTCATGGATTATCCTTTTCTCCGTCGTTTCATCATGACGTCAGAGTCAACACCGTTTTTTGCGTTTCATTGATTGTATTGACATATCGCGCCATGGCCTGAAACATCCGCTCATACAGCATCATCAGGCCCGCCTGGTCGTTGATATCCACACCGCTGATTTCTTCGCGCTGCTGCCGCAGACTGCGCAGCACGCCGTCGGCGTTTTCGTACTGCATCCGCGTGATCGAAATCTGATTGCCCAGCCCTACGGCGGTCTGGCGATAATAATCTTTGATGCTGAGTAAACCCAGCGATTCGAACGGCTGATCGCCGATTTGGGCCAGCAGCACGGCGTTGTCGTTGCCGTTTTTCTCGGGGCTGCGCGTCGCGGCGATCCGGCCTCCGGCGTTTTTCACGTAATCGCTCACATCCATACTGTTGGCGTCCGTTCCGGAAAAAAAGCAATTCAAACCGACCGCCGCCAGGAATCCTGTCGGGTCCGAATCGGCGATCGCCTGAAATTCAAATTGGTCTCCGTCCGCCAAGAAGCCCGGACTAAGACCGTTGATATTCAGGATGATTTTAATCCCGTTGTCCAGCTCCAGCGCCTGGCCCGGCGTATAACCCTGACCGATGTTGAGAATCGCCGCCTCATCGCCCTCAGCGGTCTGAACGACCAGACGCATGGTCCCGTTGCCCACCGCCGATGTTTCGCCCGGCGGCTCGGTCTCCACCGTTGCGGTATAAATCCTATTGGCGTCGCCGGTGTACCGGCCGGTCAATGTAATGGTCGGTCTGGCCGACTCGGTTCCCGCGCCAAGATCTTCCGTCGCAAAGACGGGTTGAGAATCGACGCCCGGCAAAAAATCAAAGGTCACATCGGCGTCGGCCGTAACGTGAATTCGTCCGCCGGAAAAACTGCTGCTTATGCCGTCAACGGCGTTGAGCTTATCGGCGACCTCCTCAAAAGTATCATCGGAATCGATTTGGACGCCCGTCCGAATCGTCGTTCCCTGCGCATCGGTCACCCGGACGTAAAATGTCCCGGCCTGAATCGGCTCAATGACGTCCGAAACGCCGGTCCGGGACATTGTCCAGCCCGTTAAGTTGGTAAACGAGCCGTCCTGTCCGACTCCCTGCACATGTAATTGATTCGTTTCGCGAATGATCGTTCCGGCCAGCACATCAAGACGCTCATCCATATCCCGAATCAGCGTATTGCGTAATTCAAACAGGCCGCCAAGGGCGCCTCCGCGGACGTGCGTGTCGTAGGTGTCCGTTCCGGTCGGCCGCAGTCCCAACTGGTAATACTGCTCGTCATTGACCAGACCGATTTCCAGACGGGTCACCTGCGGACCGACGACTATCGACACCTCCGACGCAATGATATCGATCATTCCGTTGTCGCGGGAAATGGTGCGAATACCGATCAGCCGTCCCAGTTCCGTAATCAGCTTGTCCCGCTGATCCAGCGTATTGTTCGGCACATTGCCGCGAATCGACTGATTGTAGATTTCCTGATTCAGCGACGCGATCTGCTCGGCCAGCAGGTTAATACGATCAACGGTTGACACCGACTCGGAATACGCCATTTCGTTCAGGTTTGACGTCATCGTTGCCAGATTGTTCATCCGACTGACCAGCGTCTGGGCTTTGGAGAGCACTTCGCTTTGGAGATTCACATCTTCGGGCCGTATCGCCAGATCCTGAAAAGACGCAAAAAATTGATCAATGGCGGTACTCAGCCCGTCGGTGCTCAGTTCACCGAACGCACTTTCTATGGTGCTCAGCATTTCGAGACGACGTTCCATCTCCGACAGGGTGGATTCCTGCCGAAGGATTTCCGATTCCAGGACGGTATCAATCTTGCGAATCACCCCGGCATAGCGGACGCCCTGCCCGACCATCACGCCGTTGGTATAAGCCTCGGCGGCAGGCGTCAGGTTGATCTCCTGACGATGGTACCCTTCTGTCGCGGCATTGGCGATATTGTTGCCGATGATCGTCAGCGCCCTCTGGGCTGCATGGATTCCACTGATACCGATTTCATAACCTGACATCGAAATACGACTCCCGACTCGTTACAGTTTCATACTCACAAGAGCGTGATGGACGTCCCATTGCCCCTGACCCTGCGGGCCATAGGTTACCGTTTGCCGGTCCTCACCGAGAATAGCAGCAAGCAATAAGCGGTTGCACCGGGCGCATTCACGCAGCAGCAGTTCGGTCATCTCGGCTTCGTGCCGGACGCGACCGGCCAGCTCAAGCAGGGTCTGCTGCTTATGCCGCAGGACGGCACGACATTGACCCTGAAGACAAGCGCACAATCCCGACAGGGTCACCGGCGCACTGAGCGAATCAAACACCTCCGTCAGCCGCTGTTCGATTCGCTGCTGGGCCGCATCCAAATGCCGATGTTCCCGGGCGTCCTGCTGCACCTGTTCGAGCAATTGCGTCAGCGTCGGTTCATCGCGTCGAATCACCGCGGCGCGCAACTGGCCGAGACGATCCAGCGTCTTGAGCAATTCGGCCTGACGAGCGTCAAGAAAGACCTCCAGCTCATCCATAATCGCCTGCTGTTGTGCTTGCTTATGCGTGTTATATGTGTTCATTCAATCGGCTTCCTTCGGCCGGAAAACGCGCGGTATCGATCCCCTGCGTCCGGGCCATATCTTCATAGATCATCTTCCACAATCCGACCCCGCCGTTCTGTCCGAGGGCGTCGGCCATAAACGAACCTGCCAACCCCTGAATCTGGTCGCCTGCGTCATCTTCTTCGTCCAGCGAGGTGTAATTGATCGTTTCATTCATCTGCTTGATGACCTGATGCAGCAGCAGCGTTTCAAACCGGCGGGCAGTCGAACGAAGCGCTTCAGCGCGGCGCGACGTGTCCTGCGCTTCGCCCTGCGGCGGCATGTCGTGCGGACGCATCGGAGTCAACTCAGCGACCGGTTTATTGAGCAACAATTGTGCACTATCCATCGAGGTCTTCCTTACATCATCTCCAGCCGGGCGTGCAATGCGCCGGCTCGATTCAGGGCGTCAAAAATGGCAATCAAGTCGCGCGGCGAAGCGCCGATGGCGTTCAGTGCATTGGCCAGTTCCTCAACCGTCACCGTTCGCGGCATTCGAATCAGCGACCCTTCGCGCTCCTCAACGGCAATCGCCGTGTCATCGACAATCGCCGTGGTTGCGCCTTCGGTAAACGGCGTAGTCGGCTGCGAGACGGTTTTTTGTTCTTTGACGCGGACGACCAGGCCGCCCTGCGCGACGGCTGTTTCGGAAATCGTCACATTGCCGCCGACGACAATCGTTCCGGTCCGTTCATTGATCACGACAATCGCCGGCACATCGACCTCCACGTCCATCTGCATAACAGCGTCCACAAACTGAACCTGACGGTCAATGCCGATGTCATCCGGTATTTTCACCCGAATCGTACCGGGGTCCGAGGCGTAGGCGCTGTCGGGATAGACGCTGTTGACGGCCTGACGAATCCGCTCGGCGGTTGTGAAATTTTCTTTGCGAAGCCGCAGCGTCACAATGCGATGCTGACCGACCACTTCGACAAAATACGACAACGCCGAGCGTTCGACATTCGCGCCGTTGGGGATACGCCCCACGGTGGGATGATTTTTGGTCACCCGACTGCCCGTTCGGCCTTCGACATTCCATGAGTTGGTCGAGATGGCCGCCACCCGCGCAACCGCATACACCTGGCCGTCCAGCCCTTTCAATTCCGTCGCCAGCAGCATCCCGCCCTGCAGACTCTTGGCGTCGCCGAGCGCCGAGACGGTAATATCAATCGTCGCCCCTTCCTGATCCCACGGCCCCAATTCGGCGGTGACCATCACCAGCGCGATATTGGCCGACCGTAAATCAGCCGGTGACAGCGTAACGCCGGCCTCGCGCCGCAACAGACTGGTCAGCATCTGGGCGCTGGGCAGGGCGCTGTCGCCGGTGCCGTTCAGACCCACCACCAGACCGGTTCCCATCAGGGGGTTGCTGCGAATGCCGTGCACATCCACCACATCACCGATTCGCGCTGCACAGAGCGTTGGCCCGCCTATCATCAGCGCCAGGCCCATAACGTATCGAATAAACCTGAGTCGGTCGAACGCAACGTATTGAAAACTTCGCCATTTGATCATTGGATCTCAGTCCTCAGAACGGCCAAATCTTATCCAGCAAACCGCCCAGCCAGCCGGGTTTGTTATAATCGTCGGTAACGCCTTCACTGACCGCGACCAACTGAAAATTGGCCACTCGTTCGCTGCGAACCAGGTTGCCGAACTGGATGTCGCTGGGCCGTACGATGCCGCTGACCTGGATGATCTGCTTGTCCTTATTCACATCGCGGCTGCGTGTGCCGATGACCACCAGATTGCCGTTGGGATGAATATCCATCACCACGACGGTGATCGAATCTTCAATCGATCGTTCATCTTTATAATCGCTTTTGCCCTGAAGGCTTTTGCTCGACTGCAAATCCACATTGACCTCGGGCACTTTGGGCATCACATGCTCAATGCTGATGTCCTTTGCCCCGACGCCCAATGTCCGACTGCTGTCGCGAGACAAATCGCGTTTGACCTTGTTATCCACTTTGTGGTCTTCGCTGATGACAATCGTGAGCAAATCGCCGATCTGATTGGCCTTGTCGTCGGCATACAGCGGCTTGGTGGTCTGTGTACGGCGCGCCCAAATTGATGCGGCCGGCGCTGTCGAACCACACATCAGCAGGATCAGCATCAACCATACGATGTACTTATTGTCCCGTATCATTCTGTTTTCCTTTCGTCAAAGTACCGGTTCTACGGTTCCGTCGGCCTGTACACGGCAGATAATGGTGCGCTCATGGGGTCGCTGTCCGCGCCGCACGCGAATCGTCTCGCCGACCCGTCCCTCGTCCATCGCCTCGCCGTGCGCCGACACAAACAACGCGCCGTTGTCGATCCGCACCATGACAAGCTGACGTCGGCGAACAACAACGGGACCTTGCGGGGATTCAAGCAGCGCATCGGAGATGACCGACCCTTCGGCGATGCGCCGGGTGGTCGCCATTCCGTAAGGCGCTGTCCAGTCGGCCTGTTCGGGCTGATCGCTTGAAATTGTTTCAATGCGTATGTTTTCGCTGGTCAACACCGTTGCCGGCGGCAATTCCTCGGCTGCAATGACCCGGCGGACCTGATACTGCACCTTGAAATAGACTTCTTCGGAGCCGACCGTTTCGCCGTCCTGCAAAATCGCCACCCGAATCCGCCGCAGACTGCCGCCCAGCCGACTGTCTTCGATCACCGTTAATTCCGCTGCGCCGCGGTCGGTACTGAGAATCTGCGGCTGCGGCGGCCGAACAAGGATCGCTTCGGCGGCCTTTTGATCAGAGAGACGATTGTCAAGATAGCGCTTTGCACAGGCTGTAATCTGCTCGGCCGGGATCGTCATTTCATACCGTGTGATCCGCACCGTATCGGCGCCGCGTATCCGCACCTGCGCGGGGCGAATCCCGTCGGAGGCCAATCGGCTCAAAATGGTGTTGCGGTCCACTAGCAGCGTCTGCCCGTCCACTGCAAACGATCCCAGCGTAACGGACTGCGCTTTTTCGACCAACTCCGCATCACCCAGCAGAATGCCGACGCGCCCCAGCTCGACCGTCTGGTCGTCCAGCCGGATCTCCTGCGGCAGATAAATCTGCAACGGTCGTTCGGCAACTGCTGCCGCACCGAGGACAAGCCATCCGATGATCCATAGTCTGCTGTTATTCATTCTCTAACCTCTGTCTTCTACCTCTGATTTCTGCCGTCAATCCATTACCGTATCAGCATATTCAATTGCTGGAGCATATTGTCGCCGGTTCGGATCGCGCGGGAATTGATTTCATAAGCCCGCTGAGCCGTAATCAGATTGACCAGTTCGTTGACCATCTGAACATTGGACTTTTCAAGATACTGCGACAATATCGTGCCAAAACCGTTCTCGCCGGGCGTACCTGCAACGGCCGCGCCGCTGGCCTCGGTTTCACGAAAGAGATTGCCGCCTTCGGCGGTCAGACCGGCCGGGTTCGAAAACCGATAAAGCTGAATCGATCCGACAACCTGCGTGCCGGTGTAGGTCTCCACGCTGACCGTTCCGTCGGAGGCGATATCGACCGCCAGCGCGTCTTCCGGAATGGTAATCGCGGGATCGAGCTGATAGCCGCCCGCGTTGACCAACAGGCCGTCGGCGTCCTTTTGAATGGCGCCGTCGCGCGTATAGCGCAGTTCGCCGTTGGGCTGCGTCACCTGAAAAAACCCGTCGCCCTGAATCGCCATATCCAGTTCATTTCCGGTTCGCTGAAATTCGCCCACCGTAAAGGCGCGATTCGTCGAGGCAATCTGCACGCCGCTGCCGACCTCCATTCCGCTGGGCGCGGTAACGCCGGCGGAAATCTCCCGGCTGGCCTGACGCATCTTGACGTACAGCAAATCCTGAAAGTTCACCTGCTGGCGCTTATAGCCGTTGGTGTTGACATTCGCCAGATTGTTGGCGATCACGTCCACCATCGTCTGCTGGGCATCCATGCCCGTGGCGGCAGTTGAAAAGGCTCTGAGCATTGTGATTCTCCTGCGTTAAACGCTATGCGGTTCGTGCGACTTCAAGCAGTGTCGCCGAGTTTTCACGATTTTTCCGAAGCACGTTGATATTGGCCTCATACAAACGCGATAACGAAATCAAACTGGTCAGTTCGTGTACCATCTGTACATTCGAATTTTCCTTATATCCCTGCCGAACCCTCGTATCGGCCGCTTCCTGCGGCGGCAGATCCTCCGGCGCACGGAAGCAGCCGTGTCCGGCCGGGGTCAATTCATCGACGGCATCGCCGAATTCAACAATCCGAATACGCCCCATCTGCATTTCTTCGGTGCGCACCGTTCCGTCGGCGTCAATACGAATGTCGCTTTCCATTACCGCATTGGGTATTACGATCGGCCCGTTTTGGCCGGATACCAGCCGACCGGAACTGTCCACAAGCTGATTCAGCAGATTGATCGACAGCGCGCCGTTGCGGGTATAAAGCGGCCCCTGCGGCGTATCCAGCGCAATGAATCCCTTTCCTTCCAGCGCAACATCCAGCGGCCGCTCGGTTCGCGTCAGGACGCCCTGCGTAAAATCAATCGCTCCCTGCGCATCGATTCGCCCATTCAGCAGGCTGCGCTCTTCACCCAGCCGCTGCTGCCGCTCCAGCTCCGCGCTGAAGGCGTTGACGCGGCGTTTGAACCCCGCTGTGCCGCTGTTGGCCAGATTATGCGTCACCGTCTCATATTCATTCATCAGCGCCTGAAGTCCCGTCGCCATTTGACTGATCGGCGTTGTCATCTCAGGATACCTCCGCAAAAGTATTTTCGTTTTCCTGCTCGGTCGCAACCGCCGCCGACCGACTGATCAATTGGTTGGTCACGCGCACCAATTCGGCCACGGCCTGATCATTCAAGCCTATCAGCTCAATAATCGCCGTCCGTCCCAACGGCGTCTGACGCATATCACGCACCAGCGCGATATCCTGCACGATCCGTTTCGGCTCCAGCTCGAAAACCACCAGCACGCGATCCTTTACCGCCAACTCAAGGTCGGTATGCACGCGCAGCGACGGGCCGGAAATCTCGTTGATTTGGGCATCAAAAAACACCGGACGCAAATCGTCGGCTTCCTGAGCACTGCGAAACAGCGGCAACGGCGCAACGGCGGCACTTTTTCGAACCGTCACACGCGGAAACCGCCTTCGATTCACAAAATGAACACGATCCGAGTGGTTCAGTTCCAGTCCCTTATCCGATGCGGCCAGGGTAATCGCCTCCAGCTCCCACGTGATCGTACCGATCTCATACCGCAATCGCCACATTTGTCCCGGCTGACAGGCCAGCGGGATTTCCGGCCTGACGATGAATTCATACCGGTCGTTGGCCACGACTTGACCTTGTATCTGTTGACTCTCGTCGTGCCCTGCCAGCGACAGCCTCACGGCGGCGCCGACCGGAATATGCCGACTGCTCTGTTCTTTAACGCTGCGCGGCCGGCTGACCGGCGCCGGCTTGACATAACCGAGTTTTTCCTTGATCGAATACACCGCCGCCTGAAGCCGTTTGCGATAAGCCAGATTATGCCCATCGGCAAAGACATCCTGCATCAGCCGAGCCAGCCCGTTTTCAAACGCATCGGCGTGATGAAACACGGCGTCTTTTTGCACAAATCCCGTGCGAACGGCGATCGCGTCCAGAATCTCACGCTCGGCGGCGGTCAATTGCATCCGATCCGACAATTCATCGTAACGCTGCTGCATCAGACGTTTTTCTTTTTCAATCCGTATCCGATGCACCACCACCAGCAGCAGCACCAGGATGAAGATCATCGACCAGCCCAACAGCACAAACCACTTGTTGGTAAACAGGCTCTGGCCGCCGGCATCCAGCCGCCGCATCGCTTCAAACCGCTCATAGGGCGTCAACTGCCCTGCCAGACCGATCCATACAGATTGAAATGAAAATAAAAACATTGCTTAACGCATCATTACCGTATCAAGTTCGTCAGTTCCCGAAGAATATCAGTCGCGACCCGAATGGTTCGCGCGTTGGCCTGATAGCCGTTTTGAGCCTGCATCAGCGTAACAAACTCCGTGGCCATATCCACATTGGATCCCTCCAGGCTCTGGCCGCGAATCGTGCCGGCGCCGTTGGTACCCGCAATCGTCGCGGTGGCGTCGCCCGAGTTGGCGGTCGGCAGAAAATACCCGTTGCCCACGGATTCCAGCCCGTTGGCGTTGGAAAACACCGCCAGTTGAAGCTGAGCAATATCAATCTTGACGCCATTGGTAAACATTCCGATGACCATTCCGCTCTGGTCGATATTCACACTCGAAAGCGAGCCTGACCCATAACCATCCTGCGTCAGCGCCCCAGCCGTGGAAGACTGCCCGGAAAACTGCGTCAGCCCGGTAAATTCACCCTCGGTTCCCAAGTCCAGTGTGATTTCCTGCGGCGTCGGGTTGTTGTCAAAGCGAACCGAGAATGTCGTGGATTGCCCCGGCGAATTCAGCCCCTTAAAGGAGCCGTCCGTATTAAACTCAATGCCGTTAATTCGCCGATTCAGCGATGAATCATTCAAAATGTCATAACCATCCCAAGAGGCCTCCGTCTCTCCGCTGACGGAGGTGATGACCAAATCCCAGGTGTTCGGCGTATCGGTTTTAACGAATGTCCCCGTCAGCACGTGCTGTTCACCCATACTGTCGAAAATCGTGATGCTGAATGTCTTGCTGTCGTTGCCGCCGATGGCGCTGTAATTAAAATAGCTCGGCAAGGACAAACTTTCCGTGCCGCCGGGAACATAGCTCAAACCGGTAATCTGGGCCTGACTGTAACCTTTGTCCAACGCGGTCACCACGATGCGTCCGCTGGAATCCAGCGTCGCCACGCTGTTGTTGTAAAGCCCGCTGACTTGATCGAGAATGTCCTCCATACGCGCATCGGCCGACCACGTAATCTCTTCATTTTCAAACGTTGTTCCGTCTTCGCGGATACCGGAAATGAGAATTTTTCCCGATTCGTAGCCGGTCGAACCGCCTGTGCCCCATTGATCCAGTTCGGACAGCAGCGTCGAGCTGTTAGCGGCGTTGGCCCCCGAATTGGTTGTAAATCCGCTATTGGAGACAATTTTGTTGTAGGTAGCCTGGTTACTGTCAGCCGACGAACGCAGGTTGCCGTTCATCACAATCTCGCCGGTCGCACTGGCCGGCATGGACGTGCCCCATGGAATCTGAATGGTGGAGTTGTCCAACTGGAGCACCTTGTATCCGGTCGCCGGGTCCACCAGTGTATTATCCGCGTCGATTGCAAACGAGCCGGCGCGCGAATAAACAGCCTGCTGACCATTCGACAGAACAAAATAACCCTGACCGTCAATCGCCACATCCAGATCCTGGCCGGTGGACACGATATTGCCCTGAGTCTGGTTGCGTGTGATGCCCGCCACCTCCACGCCGCTTCCGGTTTGCAGCGGATTGGTGCCGCCCAGATTGCCCGTCGGCCCGGTGGCGCCTCGAATATTTTGGCTGAGCAACTCGGCAAATGTCACCGAACTGCTCTTATAACCGGTGGTGATGACGTTTGCCAGATTGTTACCGGCCACATCCAACATGGTCTGATGTGCCTTTAATCCTGATACGGCGGCGGATAATGCTGAGCTCATACAGTTCTCCTGAAACGGTATTCAGTTCCGGGGTTTTCGGTTTATTGTTTTATGCCATCCACGGCATCCAGACGAACATAAAATGCTTCCACGGCCTCCGATCCATCGGGGTGAGTCACCTGACTTTCCACTTCAAGCGTTAGATGACCGGATTCATTGAAAAAGACGCGATTGACTTTGCCTTCGAGCATCTGGTCGTAATCGTCATAATAATATTCAACGGTTTTGCCCAGCAGGGACTTGGCGTAATCCATCTGTGCCACAAGCATCGCCCCTTCAAAACTGGCATTCATCTTTGACATCGTCTCATTCATTGAATCGATGCTGCCGTTCATTTTCTCGGTCAGTTCCAGTTGCGTAAACTGCGCGAGCTGAGCGGCCATTTGCTGGTTGTCCATCGGCTCCAGCGGATTCTGATGCCGAAGCTCCGTCACCAGCAGCGTCATAAAGTCTATCTTTTGTTGTGCCGAACTAATCAATGTCATCACTTGATTCCCATGTTCATTGCGATTCACATCGGCCTGAAAAACACGTCGCCAATAAGAACCGTAAGCAATTGGTGTGCCGCGCCCTCGAAAAATATTTGCAAAACAATCTTATTTCGCGGGTATTCAAAGACTTACAGAATATTTGTGAAGCTTGCTGAAAGGAGGCAATTGTTTAATCTCTGGATAGACCGGCAAAATTTTCCGCGCACAGACCTGCTTTGGCCCGCCTAAAACGTCCGATAACTCAACCGACCGGAGAACGAATCTTGTCCGACAAAATTTTTATTGGACCGTCCCATAAAAAATTAAAGTTTTTCTCCCCGTTAAGCCGACATCATCATTACTTTGGTATCGGAGCAATATCGAAATTGAAATCCCTTTTTGAGTACAAAGAATATGGCTGTTGACAAAATTCTGGTTGTAGGGAAACATCCTGAAGCGCAGCAATTGGTTCGCCCCTTCGCTGCCGAGTTGTATGCCGCCGATGAGATCGGAGCCATTCCACAGGTCGTCAGCACGATTGAACCGGACGTGATTGTCTATGACGCCGCGATACCGAGCGAAGCAATAGCGGAAAGTACCCGGCAGCTCCAACGCGACAACATCCATATCCCCGCCGTCATCATTCGTGAACAAGAGGACAAAGAAGACGAACACACACTGCGTCAAATCGGCATTCTTAACATTGTTTTCGGCTATGCCGACACACGCCGAATGGGGGTCATTATGGATCGGCTGCTCAACGGCCCGGCCGACAGCGATGATCGTTTTTTTGTTGAGGACTGCCCGCCGGCAGTGTCGATTGTCGGGAAAAGCGAAGCCATACAGCGCACCATCCGGATGATTCGACTGGTGGCTCAAAGCGCCTGCAACCCCATCCTGATTGTCGGCGAAACCGGCACCGGAAAGGAACTGGCCGCTCAGGCCGTCCACCTGATGCGCTACGGCGGCGACCGTCAATTTGTCGCAGTCAACTGCGCCGCCCTGACCGCTACGTTGCTCGAAAGCGAGCTGTTCGGACACGTCAAAGGCGCCTTTACCGGCGCCGAACGCGACAAAACAGGGCTTTTGGAGTTGGCCGGCGAGGGAACGATCTTTCTTGACGAAATCAGCGAGATGCAGCCCGAATTGCAGGCCAAGCTGCTTCGCGTGCTGCAGGAAAAGACCTTCCGCAAAGTCGGCGGCAGCGAAGAAATCGAATGCAAAGCCACGATTGTCGTCTCCAGCAACCGCAATCTGCTCAATGAGGTCGAACAGGGCAAGTTCCGTCGGGACTTGTACTATCGGCTGTCCATCTGTCCGATCGCGCTGGCGCCGCTCCGCTGCGAGAGCCGCAGGGACGATATTCTCCTGCTGGCTGAATTTTTCATCCGCAACTCGGATATCTGCCCTGAAAAAAAGGGACGCATCAAGGGACTGACCAAGCTGGCCGCGGAGATGCTGCTGCGCCATCACTGGCCGGGCAATGTCCGCGAACTGCGCAATGTCATCGAGCGGGCGATTTTGCTCGAAGCCAGCGACCGGATCGGCACCAGCACGCTCATTCTAAACCCCGAACAGTCGAATTCGCCGCAAACGCCGGAACCTCGGACGGGAGGGTTGAAGGACTTTTCGCTCGAAAAAGCTGAAAAAGAACTGGTTAAAAAGGCGATGGAAGAGGCCGGCTGGCAAAAAACCCGCGCCGCCTCGCTGCTGGGCATCACCCGCGCGACCCTTTATGCCAAGCTCAAGCAATACAACATCCAGGAACCGGCACAGGAACACAACGTCGCCCAGCCGGTATAACAACTCCAATTCTACATCATAAATTCTGAATTAATCCTACCTCCCCCGTACCGCCCAGTCCACGTCCGTTGCGGTGCTGCGGGCAATCCCTTCGAGAACGGGACGGACATTGCCGAATACCGCCGTTCTGTCGCAACGCAACCGAACGATTCGAGGCCGGCCGGGCGGGGTGCCGCGATAATGCTCGTCAATCGCCGCGGTAATCACCGCCGACAAGTCCGCCGCATCGGCCGTCTTCAGACGCTCATCATCCACCGCATACAGCACGTCCGAACCCTGCGGCGCAACGGTCAGCGTCAGCAATCGATGATCTTCCCGCAGTGCCGCGGCTGAGGCAATCTGTTCGGGAACCTGTACACGGAACCGGTCTGCAACGATAAACTGACAGACCAGCATAAAAAAGATAATCAGCAGAAACACGACATCGATCACAGGCGTCATATCAAACGCCTCGCCCTCAATGTCCGAAAACCGACGATATAAAAAACGTCCGGTCATAGGGTCTCCCGACTTACGAACGCGGCGGTTCGGTCATATACAGAATATCCTGAACACGTTCGGCCTTGTTGTCGTCGGCCTCATCTTGTGCGTTTTTTTTTCCATTGGATCTTGAACCGGCTGAGTGTTCGGGGTTGGTCTGCTTGGCGGTAACACTTTGAATCTTGAAAATTTGCCCCAGCAGCACATCCGTTTCAATCGCCGCCTCGCCGATACAGGCCTCTATCCGCGATCGAAAGATGCCGTAGCAAAACAACGCCGGGATCGCCACCATCAGCCCCCAAAACGTTGTCACCAGCGCGACCGAAATCGCCGCGGCAAGCTGGTCATAGGCGGGCTGGCCGTCGGTCATTCCCAACAGATTGAACGCCCGAATCATCCCGAAAACTGTTCCGAACAGCCCCACCATCGGCGCGACGCTGCCGATAATCTGGCACCACTCGGCCTTTCGCAGCAGCCGCTGACCGATTTCCTGAAGCGACTCGGCCGCAAACTGGCGCACCGACGCGGCATCCGAATGAAGCTGCTGGCTTCGCTGAAACGCCCCAATCACCGCACGACTGACCAGCGCGGGACGACGACCGAACCGCTCGGCCAGTCTGACCGTTCCGTATTGAGCCGTATGCGCCGCGATCCGTGAGGCCAAATCAGCCGGCAGCAAACGCTTCCGCCGTATGCTGAGCATCAAATCAATCGCCAAATACACCACCGCCACCGACATCGGCAGCAGGATAAACCAGACAATCGGCCCGCCGGCCGCGAAGAAATGCTCATACAGGCTCACACCGCCGGGCGCAGAGGCCGTCGCCGTGAACAGTTTGAGACGTATTGCCGATTCAGAAATAAAATATAACATATCCACTTTTTTCTCTGCAAGTTTAGCATAGCACGGATTGTGAGCGCCCGTGAACCGTGAACACGGCCAGGCCGGCCGTACCGCAAAAATCAAATTCCTTGTAAACTATCTCGATTGTTCACCTCTGGGTTGTTTTAGCAATTATACACCGGACTGTCGATGGCGAAAAGCCCCAAAACCGATTTTAATTTAAGGCCCTATTAAAAATTAAGATCAGCGTAAGCAAAATATCCCGGTCTTTCTGCTGATTGCGGGCCATACCCTTGCCGTCTAT